>NZ_JBEOSD010000036.1:0-26119 GCF_040302735.1 Streptomyces sp. NPDC097619
ACCTCCTCCCGTCACCCCTCTGGGAGGCCGATCCCGGATCCGCCGAGGGCCGCACCCTGCTGGTTCTCGGCGGCGACCGGCCTATCGGCACCTTCCTCCGATCCCATCACGTCTGGGTCAGGTGCACGGCGTGGAGGGCCGCCCGGAGGGACCGGGCGTCGGCCGTGTCGAGCGCGGTGTCGGTGAACTTGATGACGTGCTCGTCACCGTGGGCCAGGGCCCGTTCGAAGACCTCCGCCGGGGTGGGGGAATCAGGGACGAGGGTCGTCGTCGGCGTGAGGGGTGTACAGGATGTACGGGATATACGGGATGTACGGGGTGCGTACATGGCGGTGACGGCGGCGGAGGCCGTCCAGGCCGCGTGCAGGCTCGGGGCCCACAGGGCCGGTGGGAGGGCGGGCAGGGTGCGCAGCACGGCGTTGGGGGCGGTGGCCGCGTGGACGAGCATGGTCTCCTCGCCGTGGCCGTGGGTGAGGTACCGGTGGGTGGCCGCGCGGACCAGCTCGCGGAGCCGTTCCCGCGCCGCTTCGGGGGCGGGAGGTTCGGCCGGCCAGTGCGGCAGGCCGGTGACCCGGGCGAGCCGGGTGGGGAAGTTCCCGTCCTGCGCGTCGATCGGGCGTACGGCGTCCAGCGCGGCGGCGGCGGAACTGCCGCGCAACGGGCGGGCGGTGGCGTCCGAGGCCGCGTCGGAAGCGGCGGGAGTGGTGGGACGGGTGGGATCAGCGGGATCGGTGGGACCGGTGGTTGCGGTCAGGCCGGTGACGGGGTGGTGGCGGGCGGCCCAGTAGCCGAGTCCGTGCGCGAGTTCGGTCCGGCGGGGGCCGGGGTCCTCGCCGTTGCCCCCGTCCCCCTCGCTCCCGGCGTCGAGGAGGGTGCGTACGGCGTGGCCGACGCGGATCACGGGGTGGGTGGAGCCGCCGTACAGTCCCGGCAGCAGGCGGGGCCACCAGTGGGCGAGCACCTCCCGCCAGGGGCGCGCGGCGAGTTCCCGGTCGAAGAAGGCGATCCAGTCCGCGGCGCGGCGCGGATCACCCAGGGCCTCCTGCCAGTCGACGTGCGTGACGGGGGCGAACGGGTCCGGGAGCGCCTCCAGTTCGGGCGCGTAGGCGTCCAACCACCGGTGCACGGAGGCGGCCCGGCCGTGCCGCACGAGGGCTTCAGCCGCCATCGGCGCGTGGTTGGTGAGCCGGCCGAGTCGTTCGGGCCCCGCCCGGTGCAGGCGTTCCAGTGCCTCGTCGAGGATCCCCGTCGTGTCCATGCCCCCGACGCTAGGGCTCGTACCGGCCCCTCCGGAACGGTCGCCGGCCGTAGTCCCGCGGGCGGAACCCGGGCTCCGCCCCGGGACGGAGACCCGTACGCCCCGCTGACGAGCGGCACCACGGGGGGGGCGAGGCTCAGGTCGGTCGGCAGGTCTCGCAGGTGTGGCCGGCGAGGGCTGCCGACAGGGACGCGGCGGCGGCCCGTACGTCGGGATCGTCATCTTCGGCCAAGCGGCCCGCCAGGGAGGCTCCGGCGAGGACCGCGGCGTGTGCGGACTGTTGGTGGTCCGGCCTGGCCGCGTTGCCGTGGTCCAGGATCGTGTGGAGCAGTGCGAGCACGTCGGGACGAGTGGGGACGGACCGCGTCACGGCGAGGTCCCACAGGAAGGGCACGGTCGCGGCGGTGGCGTCGAAGACGGCCAGTTCGCCGAGCCACAGCCCCAGGTCGGCGAGGGCGTCGGCGCTGGTCGGCTCATCACCCCAGGCCACTCGGGACAGGCGGCCGGGCACCTCTTCCGCCGTTCCGTAGGCGTGGGTCAACTCGCGCCACCGCACGCGGCCCATGCCCTTGAGTATCGTGCCCACCTGACCGTCCCCCCGTATCCGTCCGGCTCTCCCCCGGCATGGTCACACGTCGGTGTCCCGATGTCCTGATGCCCCGATGTGCTGATGCCCCGATGTCCCGGCGCCTTTTGCTCAGCTGCGGTGGGGTGCCGGGCGGAGCGGGGTGCCGTCGAGGGTGTCGGTGTCCGGGGCGTCCCACCACAGGTCGCCGGTGGGGGTGAGGTAGGGGTGCAGGCCGCCGACGGCCCCTCCGTGGTCGAGGGCGTCGGCGACCTCGTGGAGGAAGGCCGCCAGGCCGGGCGGCGCGTCGGTGAAGTCCCCGCCGCCACCGTGCCCCGCCCAGCCGAGCCGGCCCCGGTCCGGGCCGGGGCGCCGGTCGATGACCTGGACGCCACCGTCGGGACCTTCGGCCCCGGGGATCCAGAGCGGGTGCCACCAGGGCTCGTCCTCCCAGGGGCGGACGGTGAGTCCGTCGTTCTCCGCCGCGATCTCCGCACAGAGGCGCCGGCGGTCCACGAGGGCGTCGAGCGGGAGCGGCGACTGCTCGGGGAGGAGGGTGCTCCAGGTGTTCGCGCCGTCGTGGCAGCTCAGGGACTCCGCGAGCTCGGCGGGCAGGGCCGTGCCGAGCAGCGTCTCGGCCCGCGCGATGTCCGCCGGTGCCACGGGCGGGTTGAGCCGCCCGAGGTCGGCCGGCGCGTGGACGGCGAGCCAGGCGTCGATCCGGCGCCAGGACTCCGAGGGGGACGGGGATTGCTGCTGTGCCATGCCCCGATCCTGCCCCACGGGTACGACGAACGGGCAGGGGGGCCGGGGGCCGGGAGGCCAGGGACACGGGCCACCTCCACGGACCGGCGGTCCTGCGGCGGGCCGCCGGTCTCGGTCGGTCACGCGCGGGTGCGCGGGCCGCGCAGGCGGGCGAGCGGCGTGCGGAGGCGGGTGCCCAGGTCGCGGAGGCGGGTGCGGCGGGCCCGGCGGGCGCGGGAGTGGGCGTCGAGTTCCTGCATGAGGCGTTCGGTGCGCTTCTCGACGCTGAGTTCGTCGAGCACCCGGTCCGCGTCGGCGAGGAGGGCACCGTGCAGCTGCCAGTGTCCGGGGTGGGCACGGACCTGCTCCAGGAGGAGTTCCGCGAGGTGGTCGCGGCTGCTGCGGGCGATGGCCAGCTCGGTGGCCAGCCGGGTCTCGGCCTCCTCGGCGTTGGCACTGACCTGGGCGGTGATCAGGTGGGCGAAGCTCTCGACGGCCACGGCCGTGTGCGCGTACAGCTCCTTGAGCGCCGCGGCCACCTGCGGCGGGAACGGGGAGTCGGGGGTGCGGACCGTCGCCAGGTCGGAGAAGGTGCGGCAGGACACGCGCAGGACCACGGCGCAGATCTCCAGGGTGTCCAGGCCGGTGCGCAGGACGAGCCGGAAGAGCAGCCCCTCCCGGCCGACCCTGGGGTTGAGCCGCAGGCTGTCCTCGGCCTGCCGGAGGGCGGCGTCCACCTCGGCGATGTCGCCGTCGAGGCGCCGGGCCTCCAGGAGGCGTTCGACGGCCTGCCGGACCGGGGTGGTCCCGGGCGGCTGTTCGCTGAGGTGGAGGAGGAGGTCCCGCATCCGCCCGGCGAGGCCGGTGATGGCCTCCTCCGCGGGCCGTACCCAGACGGGCGGGACGAACAGCAGGTTGAACAGGAGGCCCACCCCGGCGCCGATCAGCGTCTCCAGGACCCGGTCCCAGGCCGTGTCCGCGACCCGGGTCACGCCCAGCACCAGCATCGCGCTGATCGCGACCTCCGGCAGGAACTCGCCGGCCCGCACGTACCGGCCGATCACCAGCGAGGCCAGGATGATCAGCCCCAGGCTCCACCAGGTCAGACCCACCCAGGCGCTGAATCCGATCGCGATCAGGACGCCCGCCACGACGGAGTTCACGCGCCGGATCCCGGTGGTGAGGGTGGCGTACAGGGTGACCTGGACGACCAGCAGGGCGGTGAGGGGCGCCGTGAGGGGCGCCGGTTCGCTGCTGAAGCGCAGGGCCACGACGTACGAGACCACAGCGGCGGCGGTGGAGCGGAGGGTCTGGACGACGGCCGGGTCCCGGTGTCGGGCGGTGGCCGACCGCACGGACCCGATCGCCTCCGGGATGCGGCGGGCGAGGCCGCGGAGCCGGCCCACGGAGCTCGCCTGTGCCGTCGGGCCGGCACGGTTCGTCTCGCCCGTACGGTCTGTGCGGCGTCCCTCCGTTGCCTGGGGCATGCGTCGACCACCCGTTCCCGTGCTCGTCGGTCCTCGTGTCGTTTCCGTCGGCCGGTCCCGGCGTCCGTGGTGGTCCCGGCCGCGGGCGCCCCGTGCGGGACGGCCCGTAGGGGGCGTCTGACCGGTGATCCACTCGGGCATGCATCGGGACGGGATCATGTGCGATCGGCCACCGTGGTCGGGGAGGGGTGGGAACGCGAACGGGACAGGCCGGCACGCGGGAGAGCGTGCGGGGTGCGGGGGGCGGCGTGTGACGGAACCCGGGCGACTCCATATGCCCGCAAATGCGCCGTCCGTACGCATGCGTCGGGCCTGGATCATGGAGGGATGCCGGTCCACGAGATCAGAGCCCGTAAGCTCGTCCGCCGCCCGACGATGGTCGCCCTGTGGTGCGCCTGCGGAGCCAGCAGAGTGCTCGCCGCGGGCGCGTTACCCGGGGAGGAGGCCCTCCGCTACGCCCTGCTCGACCACGAGCGGGCGTCGGGTCGCTCGGCTCCGGCTCCGGCTCCTTCGGCCGCTCCGACCGGCCCCGACACCGTATCGGGCGCCGCCTCGTCCGCCGTCTCGCCCGCCGTGGCGCACTGCCGGACCTGCCGTTGCGCGAGGGAGGCTCCGCGCGGCGAGAAGGGCTGAGGGGCTCAGACGCGTTCGAGGGGCCGGTGCGGGCCGACCGGGAGCTCGACCCGGATCGGGTCACCGGGGCGCACGGGACCGCTCTCCCGGACCACGGCCATGATCCCGGACTTGAAGGTGAACTCCCCCGAGACCGGGTCGAGCGCGAAGACCTCGCCGAGCAACCCCGGACGGAAGTCGTTGATCTTGGCGCAGGGGTTGCGCAGGCCCGTCACTTCGAGGACCGCCCGCCCGCCGAGGTGGAGCAGGGTGCCCGTGGGCAGGCCCAGGAGGTCGATGCCCCGCGTGGTGACGTTCTCGCCGAGCTGACCGGGACCCACGGAGTAGCCCTTGAGGGCGAGTTCGTCGAAGAGCTCCTCGTGCATGAGGTGGACCTGGCGGAGGTTGGGCAGGTCCGGCTCGTACGTCATGCGGAACTGGTGGCGGATCGTCTGACCCGCGTGGACGTCGCCCTCGACGCCCAGCCCCGCGAGCAGCCGCACCAGGGGCCGGTTGGGTTTGCTGAAGGAGTACGCGGGGTGGCTGCTGACCGCGGTCACCCGGGCCGCCGCGGCGGGACCGTACGCGTCGCCGTCCTCGTGGTTCATGTGCCGCCCCGCCCTTCGTCCCGTCCTGGTCCGCCCGGCTTCGGGACGGCGAGCCGCCCGGTGGCCGATCGGTCGGTCCGGGTCAGTGGATCACAGTCCGACCGGGGGCGGAACGGGGCCCCGGGGAGTTCAGGACCGGGGGCAGCCCCGTCCGGGGCATGCCGAGGGCCCGGCAGCGGGACCCCGTAGGGGTCGGCCGCCGGGCCCTCGGGGGTGTCAGCTGCCGGCGGAGAGGTTGCCGGAGAGGACGGGGATGTTGCTGAGGACGTGCGAGACGGGCTCGTCACCCTTGGCCTGGGTGGAGTTCTCGGTGCACTGCTGGGTCTGCGGGGCGGACAGGACCGGAATGTCCTGGACACCGACGTTGGCGAGGACGGCGACCAGCGACTGAGCGTTGACCTTCGCCGGGACGCCGAGGCAGAGCTTGTTGGCGGTGCCCTGGACCAGGGAGGCCTGGGGGCTCATGACGCCCTTGGTCTCACCGTTGCCGTAGACCTGGGCGGCACCGTTGCCGTTGACCGTGTTCACGCCGTTGTCGTTGCCGATGGCCATGGCCGGGGACGCCATGGCGGCACCCACTCCGAGGATCGACGCGGCGACGGCGACAGCCTGCGCGGCCTTCTTGATCATCATGTTCCTGTTCATCGCGGTCACGGCCCCGGGTTCGGGGACGCACTGGGAGAAACAGCGCCCGGGCCGAGAGGTTGCGCAGGACTCCCTGGACGGGTGATCCGGGCGGCCCCTGACGCATTCCGCCGTTCGGACCCGTGACCCGTCGGGCCCGGGACCCGTTCGGGCCGTGCCCGGTTCGGACCGTGCCCCGCACCGAAGGCCGGGCGTTCATCCGGCATGCGCAAGATCCCCTCAGCCCGTGCGCAGGACCCGGAAGGTGTCCGGTGCGGCCGGGTCCCGGTCGACGACCTGGACCGGGGGCCACGTCCACTGCCGGACGCCCGTCCCCGGTACGCGCGCGAAGGAGATCGGACCCCGGGCGCCCTCGGTCCGCACGTCCGCCCAGCCGGCGGCGACCGAGGCCCGGTCCGTGCCGTGCTCGCGCAGCACCTCGGCGAGCACGGTCATCGTGTCCCAGCCCTCGAAGGCCACGAAGGAGGGCTCCTCGCCCAGGCGTTCCCGCAGCTCCGCGCGGACCTCGGCCGCGACCGGCCCCGGCCGTTCGGGAAGGTAGCGCAGGAACGGGATCCCGGCACCCGCCGCGCCCAGCGCCTCCGCCCAGCCGCCGAACTCGGGCTGCCCGGCCGGGGCCCCGATGAGGATCCCGGCGAGCCGGGGGTCGGACCGTACGGCGCGCACCAGCGGCACCGCCGGCTCCGGTTGCCCGGTCAGCAGGAGGAGCGCGGCGGACCCGTCGGCGGCGAGGGCGTCGCACAGTTCCGCCGGGGTGAGGGCGTCGGCGTCGAGTGCGGTGACGGAGCCGCCGTGTGCGGTCAGGTGCTCGCGGAGGATGCGGGTCCCGGCGGCCCAGTACGCACCGGGCTGGACCGCCACGGCGACCCGGCCGCGCCCCGCGGCGAGCAGGAACTCGGCGTAGATCCGCCAGCCGTGGGACTGCGCCGGGGCCAGCCGCGCCACCCACTCGGTCGGGGTCTCCGTGAGGGCGTCGATCACCGCGGAGGAGCAGAGGAAGGGCAACCCGAGGGCGTCGGCACGGGCGGCGGCGGCCCGCGCCACGACGCTGTGGTACTCCCCCACCACGGCGACCGCGCCGAGTCCCGCGAACTCCGCGACGGCCCGGTCCGCCCGCTCCGGGTCGGCGGCGGTGTCACGGACGAGCAGTTCGAGAGGGCGGCCGCCGATCCCACCGCCCGTGTGGATCCCGTCGGCGGCCAGCTCGATGCCCGCGAGCAGGTGCCGGCCCGCCTCGGTCCACCCGGGCCGCGCCAGCGGCGCGAGCACCCCCACGCGCAGGGGCGGCGGCGCGGACGACGGCCCGGGCGCCGCGTGCGATCCGGACCGCGCCTCGGGTGCGTGCGGTGCGTGCGGTGCGTTCTGTACGAGCGCTTTGTTCGGTGTGTGCGGTGTGCCCATGGGCCGGTGCTTCTCCCCGTACGGTGCGGAAGGTGGTGGCGGCGGCCCCCGGTGGCCGGTCCACCGGTCAGGTGGCCACCGGGGGCCGCCGCCGCCGGACCGCACGCCGCCATTGGAATCCGCCCCCACCCCCCGGAGCAACCGGTTTCGCTCGGGCGTGCGGGGTTCCGGGGGTTCCGGGGATCGGTCACGATGGAGGGGTGACCGTGGGGCGATCCGAGGGGGGCGCGTGAGCGGGGACAGGGGCGGGGCGGAGGACGGGGACGGGATCCGGGACGGAGTCCGGGACAGGGTGCGACACGAAGACGGGGACGGGGTCGGGGACGGTTCCGGGGGCGGGGAGTTTCCGGAGGTGGCCCAGCGACAGGTCGGGGGCGCTCCGTGGCTGGCCCTGGGGTGTCTGGTGGGGCTGCTGTTGGCCTACGGGGTGTTGGCGAACTTCACCGGGGAGCTGCGGGCGGCGCTGTGGGGCGAACCCGGGCGGGTGTCGGCGGCGGACTGCCGGCTGTACGACAACACCGCGTTCAACGCCGGGGCGTCGACCGGCTGCAGGGGCACCTTCACGCCGGACGACGGCGGCTCGCCCTTCGTGGTCCCCGTCGAGGGCGAGGTCGGCGAGGACGGGATCCCGGCCCGGCTGATCGACGGCCGCTCCGGCACCGCGTACGTCGCGCCGACGGTCTGGGCCGGGGTGCTCCCGCTCGGCTTCGCCCTCGTACTGGCCGGGCTGCCGGCGGCCGTGACGGTGGTCTGGGTGCGCCACGTCCGCAACGCCCCGAAACCGCACCGCCCGGAGCCCGGGACAGGGGGCTTGGGGTCCTGACGCTCGTGATCGCCGGGAGGGCGGGTCTCCGTGTGGACGGCCAGGGCGTGGGCGTTCCCGGGGCTCTGGGATGATGCGTCCGTGCACGCTGACGATCGGGTCGAGGCAGGGGTTTCAGCGGAGTTGGTGGCGCTGTTGCGCACCGCCGACGACCGGCGTCCCGTGCGGGTCGTTTCCTCGGTGTGCGGGGCGTGTGGTGGGCGGGTGTTCCGCGTGCTGTTCGACGAGGTCGAGGGCGGGGTCGAGCGGGCCTGCGCCGCCTGCGGCGACCGTGCGTTCCTCGCGGACAGCGAGGAGTTCTGGGAGGAGGCGGATCCCGAAGCGGCCTGCTGCCCCTGCGGGAACGAGCGGTTCGAGATCGCCGTGGCGTTCTCCCTCGCCGCTGACGGCGAGGTCCGCTGGGTCACCGTCGCCCTGCGCTGCCCGCAGGACGGCGCCCTCGGCATCTGCGCCGACTGGAAGATCGACTACGGCCCCACGGACCATCTCCTGACGATGACCTGACCGTGCCCGCGCGGGTCGGCCCGACCCCCTGCGGCACTCTTCGAACACGTCGTGACCCCTTCGTGCGACGCTGGCCCCGTGAACGATCTCGGCGACGCGAAGGTCCGCACCTGGGCCATGTCCTTGATGGTCCTCCTGGCAGCCGAGAGGGAGGACCAGCTCCTCTGGCTGGACCGGCGAGGGGTGGAGACGAACGACCTCCTTGACGAGGTGCGGCTGCTCTGCCGGGTCTCGGCGGCACTCCCGCCGCAGGGGGCCTTCGAGCCCGAGGTCGTGTCCCGCCTTCGCGCGGTCGAACGCCGCCTCGACGACATCGACCCCGCCCGCCGCACGGGTGCGTGGGACACCGCGCTGAGCGAGGATCCGGCATGGGACGAGATCCGCCTCCTCGCGCGCGAGGTCCTCATCACGCAGTCGGGCGACTGGTGGCGGCCGCTCCCGGGCGCCGCGCAGCCGCGCACCGACGCTCCCTGAAAGCGGTGGCGATCCCCTCGGCCCCACTCGACGAGTCCCGACGCGACGATTCCCCGGCCCGATCGGGCGGTGTGTCGGTGGGACGGGTGATGATTCCGGGCATGGCAGATCGCAGTCCGGCGCTCCGGATCATCACCTCGGCCGCCCGGCAGTCCCTGAAGCCGCTCGGCCTGACCCGGCGCGGCCGGTCACGGCTGTGGGTCGACGATCACGGATGGTGGCTCGGGGTCGTGGAGTTCACCCCGCCGCGGATCGCGGGGAGCGGGCTGTACGTCGGGGCGATGTGGCTGTGGCATGACGTGGACCACCTGGCCTTCCACGTGGACGCGGTCAGGGTCGGACCCGAACTGTTCCGCACCGAAGACCGGTTCACGGCGCACGCACGCGACCTGGCCGGGCGGGCGGCGGCGCACGTGACCGCGCTGCGGGACAGGTTCCCGACGCTGCCGGACGTCGCCCGCCATCTGACGTCCAGGCCGGTGCGGCCGGGGTTCCTCTGGGACGACTTCGACTCCGGGATCGGGGCCGCCCTGGTCGGGGACGCGGCGACGGCCCGCGAGCACTTCGAACGGATCCTCCGCGAGGAGCCGGTGGCCCCGTGGATGGTCGAGGCCCAGGACAAGGCCCGTGCCGTGCACGCGCTCGCGGGGGATCGCGATGCCGTGCACGCCTGGGTCACGCGCGCCGTCGACTCGTGCCGGAACAAGCTCGGCCTGGAACCTCGCGCGTCGGCGATCGGCTGAGCGCATCCGGTCGGCGGGCAGCCCGAGTTCGGATCGGAACGGACGCCGGGCGGGCCGGACGCCGGGCGGACCGGACGCCGGACGGTCCGGGCGCCGAGGCCGGGCGACGGGACCGAAGCGTGAGTGGGGTGCGCGCGCGGATTCCCGGTAGGGGTACGGCACGGGTCCGCGCCCCCCGGGCCGGGCACGAGCCGCGCACGCGCCGCCCCCGGAACGCGCGCGCTGCACCTGCTTGCGTTCGGCACGCCCCTCACCGTGCGGGTGACCATCACCGGTACCACTTGACCGGAAATACGGCCACGTGACGGAACGAGGAGCACGGGGTGACGGACCGCCAGGCGGAACGTCACGCCCTGACCGCCCGCCCTGTGCCCGCGGGGACACGTACGACGAGAGCCATCGCCTGACATGAAGCATCCTGCTCAGGAGGCCAGGCCGGCCGACGGCCCGGCCCGCATCCACCGACGAGACCTCCCTCCCCAAGCCGCGGGGTTCCCCACCGCCCGGGACGTGCCTCCCGAACCGAACCTCGGCAGCTACACCACCACCTGGACCCTGCCCGAGGTCCACGCCCTCTCCATGGTGTTCGCCGACGTGAACGCCGTGAACCGGGCCGAGTACCCGACCGTGGCCGCGCTGGAACGCGAATGTCTGGTCCGGCTCGGCCGCCCGTGGTCCCCTCCCGAAGGTACGGTCACCGGGTCCGCGACGGGCTGCTGACCGGGCACGCCGACGCGGCCGGACCGGTGGGCCTGCTGCGACCGCTACCGGGGCAGCGACGGCACGGTCCCCCACCGTACGGCGGGCCGGCGGACCCGGCCCGGTACACGGCTCGCGTGAGCGCGCCGGCCGGGGAGTTCGCCCGTACGGTGCTGGTGGAGGGGGACCACCGGGCCGCCGGACGGTTCCTCGCGGACGGCGCCGCCTACCACCACCACGACCCCGTACGGGACCGCGAACTCCACCTGCCGCCCTGGTCCGACGGACCCGACGACCACGACCGGCCCCGGGACGGGGTCCGGTACGAGAGGGTCACCCTGGCCCTCGCCGACCGGCACACCGCCCTGGTGCGCAGCCCCGGGACGGTCGCGGGAGTGCCTTGCACCGCCTACGACCTGTTCCAGGTGGCCGCTCCTGACGCCCCGACCCGGTCGCCCCGGTCGGTGTGGTCGGGTCGGTCGGTGCCGAGGGCGGCGAGGCCGACCAGGTCGTCGGCCTGGGCGTCCGGTACGTCCCGGTCGAAGCGGCCCAGGGACCGGACCTTCAGGGAGACCGCGCCGAGCAGCAGGATCGCCGCGCCGAGGAGCAGGTACAGCAGGCCGACGCCCCGGCCCTCGCCGGTGCCGAGGACGGCGCCCACCGTGTCGGCGAGACCGCCGCCCGGGGCCATCAGGGGTTCCAGGAAGCGGGTGCCGAGCGGGGCGATCAGCAGGTAGCCCACCGGGAGGGTGGACCAGGCCACCAGCTGGTTGAGGGCCATCACCCGGCCGTGGAACCGCTGGGGCACCTTCACCTGGACGATGGTCAGGTAGATGCCGTTGAGGAGGGACAGCGAGGCCGACATCCCGAACACCCCGGCACCGACGACCAGCAGGTCCGGGCGCAGGCCGGTGACGGCGCAGCACAGGCCGAGGACCGGGACGACGAGCAGCATGCCGCGCATGCGGCGGCGCTGCGGGCCGCCCCACAGACCCATGGCGAGCCCGCCGACGACGGCGCCGAGGCCGCCCGCGAGGGAGATCGTGGCCACCGAACCGAGGCTGGAAAAGCCCAGGACCAGCGGGGAGACCAGCTGGAAGAGGACGGGCAGGAAGAGGTTGAGGACGGCGAAGAAGACGAGCATGGCGCGGAACCCTCGGGAGCGGACCACCAGCCGGAAGCCCGCGGTGATCTCCTGGCGGAGGGTTTCGCGGCGCCGCCAGGGCAGCGTGCGGGGGAAGCGGACGGTGAGGAGGACGGTCGCCGCGACGGCGTAGCTGATGACGTCGAGGAGGAGGACCCCGCCGAGGCCGATGGCGGCGAGCATGCCGACCGCGGCGAGCGGGGCGACGACCTGCGCGATGCCGCCGGAGATCTGGACGACGCCGTTGGCGTGGCCGAGGTAGCGCTTCGGTACCAGTTGCGGGATGGCCGACTGGAAGGCGAGGCGCTGCCCGGTCAGGGAGACGGAGAGGACGGCCATGAGCACCCCGACGTGCCAGGGCCTCAGGGCCCCGAGGGCGTAGAGGACGGCGAGGATGGCTTCGGAGGTGCCGGAGACCGCGGTGGCGGCGAGCATGACGCGGCGCCGGTCGATCCGGTCGACGAGCCCGCCGAGCACGGGGGCGGCCAGCAGGCCGGGCACGATCCCGAGGACGGCGAACAGGCCGAACCAGCCGACGGATCCGGTGGACAGGTAGATCCACAGGGGCAGGGCGAACTCGGTGAGGGCGGATCCCGTCTGCGAGACCAGTTGGGAGGCGGCGACGGCCACGAACCGGCGGGTGTCGCGGCGGGTGCGGGGGGCGGTCGCCGCGGCGTCCGTCCCATGGCCGGCGCCGGGGGCGTCCGCGCCCGGGGCGGGCTCGTGGTGGACTCCGTCGAGCCACCAGGTGGCTCCGGCGGGGCGGTGTTCCCTGGCCAGGCCGGTCGCGGGCGCGTCGTCGGTGCCGGGGTGGACGTCCGGGTGGACCGCCGGGTGCACGGTGGTGACGATCTCGGCGAGTTCGGCGGCCCGGTGCTTGAGGAAGTAGTGGCCGCCCTCGTCGAGCACGGCCACGGCGGTGGTGCGGCCGAGGAAGCCCCATTCGCGGTACCGCTCGCGGTGGAAGTCGGTGCCGGGGTCGGCGGAGCCGATCACGGAGACCACCGGGGAGGAGAGTCCTTCGGCCGGCCGGGCCAGCCGTTCGGTGAAGTAGGTCTCGGCGGCCCGGGAGTCCTCGCGGACGTTGTGGACGATGGTGGCGAGCTGTTCGGGGTCGAGGCCCTCCAGGTCGGCGCCCATGGAGCGGAGCCAGTTCAGGTGGAGGCGGCCGCTGCGCCTGCGGTCGAGGACGGAGAAGCGGGAGACCAGTCCGAGGAAGCCCTCGGTGGGGCGGGCGAAGGGGAAGATGCCACCGAGGTAGACGGCGGCGGGTTCGCCGCCGTTCGCGGCCAGTTGCCGGGACAGTTCCACGGCGAGGGCGGCGCCGACCCCGCAGTGCCCGTACACCGCGACGGGTCCGGTCACCGTGGCCCGTACCTCCTCGGCGCAGCGGCGGGCCACCTCCACGAGCGGCAGCGGGTCCTCGGGCATGCCGAGGTCGTGGCCGGGGACGGCGACGGCGTGCAGTTCCACGGTGTCGGGGAGGGCGTCGGCGAGGGGCTGGTAGACCACGGCGCTGCCGCCGCCGTAGGGCAGGCAGACCAGGGTGAGGGTGGTGGTGCCGGCGGGTCGGGGCGGGGTGAGCCGGTGGAGGAGGCCGCGCGGACCGCGTTCCTCGTCCGTGCGGGACGCGAGGGCGGCGAGCGCGGCGACGGTCCGCTCCTGGAAGACGTCCATGAGGGTGAGGCGGGCCTCCTCGCCGAGGAGGCGGCGCAGGGCGGCCACCATCCGGATCGCGAGGAGGGAGTGGCCGCCCAGGTCGAAGAAGTCGTCGTGGGCGCCGACGCGCTCGGCGCCGAGGAGTTCGGCCCAGACCCCGGCGATGGTCTCCTCCGCCCCGGGGGCCGGGGGTACGAAGGCGGTGGTGTCGGCGCCCGTGCCGGTTCCGGCGGCTCCCGGTTCGGGGAGGGCCTTGCGATCCACCTTGCCGTGGGCCTGCCGGGGCAGGTCCCCCAGCAGCACGAAGCGGGAGGGGATCAGGTAGTCGGGAAGGCTCCGGCCGAGGAGGCGGCGCAGTTCGGCGGTCGGGGGCACGGTGTCCTCGCCGGCGGGCACCAGGTAGCCGACCAGGGCGAGTTCGCCGGCCGGACCCCGGGCGGCGACCACGGCCTGGGCGACTCCGGGCAGGCGGGCCAGGTGGGTTTCGACCTCGCCGAGTTCCACGCGGTAGCCGCGGATCTTGACCTGGCCGTCGCCGCGGCCGAGGAACTCCACGGTGCCGTCGGGGCGGTAGCGGGCCAGGTCGCCGGTCCGGTACATGCGGGGCGGGGCGGCGTGGTGGGCGAGGGGGCTTTCGGCGGCGGGGTCGTCGGAAGCGTGGGGGGCGGAGTGGCGGGGCGCGAACGGGTCGGGGCGGAAGCGTTCGGCGGTCAGCTCGGGCAGGCCGAGGTAGCCGCGGGCCAGCCGGTCGCCGCCGATCCACAGCTCGCCGGGGACGCCCACCGGGACCGGCGCCAGGTGCCGGTCGAGGAGGTAGACCCGGGCGCCGGGGAGCGGCCGGCCGATCGGGGTGGTGGGTCCGTCGGCGGGCCGGTCGGGGTCGACGAGCAGGGTGGTGGCGCCGACGGTGGCCTCGGTGGGCCCGTAGTGGTTCACCACCCGGCAGCCGGTGCGGGCGCCCGCCTCGGCGAGGGCGCGGGCCCACTCCCAGCCGGACGCCTCACCGCCGAGGATGAGCAGCCGACGGGGCAGCAGGTCCGCCGGGTCGGCGGTCTCGGCGGCGAGGGCGGCCAGGTGGGAGGGGGTGAGCTTGACGCAGTCGACGGCGTGCGCGGCCAGGTAGGAGGCGAGTTCGGGGCCGCCGGTGCGGGCCGGAAGCAGGTGCAGGCTGCCGCCGGTGGTGAGGGACAGGTAGAGGGTCGTCAGGCCGAAGTCGAAGGCCAGGGACTGGAGGAGGGCGTAGCGGGCGCCGTCCCCGAGCCCGGCTTCGGCGAACCGTTCCCGGACCCCGGCGAGGTAGGTGAGCACCTGCCGGTGCTGGACGGCCACGCCCTTGGGGACGCCCGTCGAGCCCGAGGTGTAGATCACGTACGCCAGGTGGTCGGGGCCGGCCGCGTCCTCGGGCGGGGTGTCGGGGGCCGCGGCGAGCCGATCGGCCAGTTCCTCCGGGACGAGCACGGGGGCGTCCGAGGCGGCGAGGAGCGGGCGGTGCGCGGCGGCGGTCACCAGGACCACGGGTGCGGAGTCGGTCAGCATGTGGCCGAGGCGGGCGCCGGGCTGTTCCGGGTCGAGGGGGACGTACGCCGCCCCGGCCTTCAGGACGGCGAGCAGGGCCACGGCCTGGTCGGTGCCCTGGTCGAGGCAGACGCCGACGAGCCGGTCCGGACCGGCGCCCGCGGCGCGCAGCAGGTGCGCCAGGCGGTTCGCCCGCCCGTCGAGTTCGGCGTAGGTCAGGGCCGTGCCCCCGTGCACCAGAGCGGTGGCGGCGGGGCTGCGGGCGGCCTGCGCGGCGAAGGCGGCCTGGACGGTGGCGGCCACGGGTCGGGCGGTACCGGTGTCGTTGAACTCGTGCAGGAGGCGCCGGTGTTCGGCGGGGGTCAGCAGGTCCAGGGTGTCGACGGGGGCCTCGGGGTCGGCGGCGGCCGCGCACAGCAGCCGCTGCCAGTGCCCCGTCAGCCGGGCGACGGTCGCGGCGTCCCACAGCCCGGTGCGGTACGTGACGAAGGCGTCGAGCCCGCCGCCGGTCTCGGTGCAGTACAGGCCGAGGTCGAGGTGGACCCCGCTGCCCTCGAAGGGGAAGGTGCTCCACTCCAGGTCGGCGGGCCGGTACTCCTGGGCGCGGTGGTTCTGGAGGGCGAAGGAGACCTGGAAGAGCGGGGGCCGGGCCAGGTCCCGCGGCAGGTCCAGGGCCTCGACCAGCCGCTCGAAGGGGGTCTCCTGGTGCTGCTGGGCGGCGAGGGCGGCGGCCCGGACCCGGGCGAGGACGGTGCGGAAGCCGGGGAAGGGGACGACGGACTCCCGGTCCGCACCCGGCTCGTCGCCCGCTTCGGGACCGGTGGCGGGCTCGGGGCCGGTGGTGGGCTCGGGGCCGGTGGCGGGGTCGGGGCCGGTGGTGGGGTCCGGTGGGGGCGTGAGGTCGGCGCGGAACGGGAGCATCGTGCTGAAGAGGCCGATCAGCTCCTCGGCCGCGAGCACGGGCCGGCCCGCGAAGGGGGTGCCGACGGCGAAGTCCCGCTGCCCCGACCAGCGGGCCAGGACCACCTGGAAGGCGGCGAGCAGGGTCATGAACAAGGTGGCGCCGCCGGCCCGGGCCAGGGTGCGGGCCGCCCGGTACGCCTCCGGGTCCAGCCGGAAGCAGTGCGTGGCTCCCCCGGGTGCGGGCACGGCGGGGCGCGGCCGGTCGGTGGGGATCTCCAGGGCCGGTACGCCCGTCATGGCGCGCTGCCAGTACCGCAGGTCCTCGGCGGCCTCCGGGCGATCCTGGCGGGCGCGCTGCCAGTGGGCGAACGCGCCGTAGGTGAGCGGGGGTTCGGGGTGTTCGGGTCGCAGCCCGCGTGCCAGGTCCCGGTGACCGGCGAGGAGTTCGTCCAGCAGGATGCCGGCGGACCAGCCGTCGCCGACCAAGTGGTGCTGGCAGATCACGAGGACGTGGTCCTCGTCATCGAGGCGCAGCAGGAGGGCGCGCAGCAGCGGCCCCGTGGTCACGTCGAAGGGGCGGGCGACCTCGGCCTCGACGGCCGCGCGTGCGGCGGCCTCCCGCTCGGCGGCGGGCGTCCCGCCGAGATCGCGTTCCTCCCAGGGGAGTACGAACTCCTCGGCGGGCGTGGTGGCGACCCTGGGCGAGCCGTCCTCGTCGGCGGGGAAGGAGGTGCGCAGCGGTTCGTGCCGGGTGGCGACGAGCCGGAGGGAGGCGGCCAGGGCGGCCGGATCCAGGGGCCCGCGGAGCCGTCCGGCGGTGGGCAGGACGTACGCGGCGGTGCCCGGGGTCAGCTGTTCGACGAACCAGAGGCGCTCCTGGGCGGCCGAAAGGGGCGGGGGCGTGCCGGGCGGGAGCGGGGGGACCGTGGAGGGACGAGGTGCGGGGGCCCCGGTGCCGGCGGTGGCGGAAGCGGCCGTGCGGTCCTTCAGCCGGCGGGCGAGCAGGGCCCGTTGTTCGGGGGTCAGCTCGCGCCGGGGGCGGGGCACGGGCGGGGTCCGCGGCGGAGCCGCGGGGGCCGCACCCGAGGCGGTGGCCGTCGGGGCCGAGGGGTGCGGGATGGAGGGGTGCGAGGTGGGGACCGCACCCGGGACGGTGGGTGCCTGGGCGAGGGGTGTGGGCTGGTCCATCAGTTCTCCTCGGCGAGCAGTTCGGCGAGGACGGCCTCGGTGATGGCGGCCACGGTGGGCTCGTCGTAGAACACCTGGAGCGGTACGTCCGCGCCCAGCCCCTCCCGGATCCGGGCGGCGACCTGGGTGACCGTCAACGAATGCGCGCCCAGGTCGAACAGGTCCTCGTCCGGGCCGATGGCGGGCAGGCCGAGGACCTCGCACCACAGGGCGGTGACCTCGGCGGTCAGCTCGTCGAGGGGTTCGTCGAGCGGGCCTCCGGCGACCGCCTCCGACCCCTCGACGGTGTGTCCGGTGCCGGCGGTGTCCGCGGCCGATCCGGGGGTTCCGGGGGCTTCGGGGATGCGGACCGGTTCGGGCAGGGCGAGCCGGTCCGTCTTGCCGTTCGGGGTGAGCGGGAGGGCGGGCAGCGGGTGGAAGACGCCCGGCAGCATGACCTCGGGAAGGGTCAGGGCGAGGAAGTCGCGCAGTTCGGTGGTGGTGGGGAGGGGAACGGGCGGATCGGTCCGCCAGACCGGGTACGCGGCCAGCACCTGGCCGGCCGGGTCCTCCGCCGAGCCCCGTACCGCCACCGCGGCTCCGGCCACGGCCGGGTGTTCCTGGAGCCGGGCCTCGATCTCCCCCAACTCGATCCGGTGGCCCCGGAGTTTGACCTGGTCGTCGATGCGGCCCAGGCAGTCGAGCGCGCCGTCCGGACGGATCCGGGCCAGGTCGCCGGTGCGGTAGTGGCGGGCCCCGGTGACCGGGTCCGCGACGAAGCGCTCCGCGGTCAGCTCCGGGCGCCCCCGGTAGCCGCGGGCCACGCCCGCGCCGCCCAGGGCCAGTTCGCCGGTGGTGCCGTGCGGGAGCACCCGGCCGTCCGGGTCCAGGACGAGGGCCGTGGTGCCCGCGATCGGGCGCCCGATGGTCACCTCCCCGGGAGCCTCGGGCAGCTCGGCGGCCGTGGACCAGATGGTCGTCTCGGTGGGTCCGTACACGTTCCACAACCGGCCGACCCGCTCGCGGAGCCTGCGCGCCAGCGGCAGCGGCAGCGCCTCGCCCCCGCACAGGGCCGTGAGGTCGGGAGAGGTCAGCCCGGCGTCCAGCAGCAGGCGCCAGCCGGACGGGGTGGCCTGGAGGTGGGTGACGGCGTGGTCCTCGATCGACGCGGCCAGCGCCCTGCCGTCGCGGACCTGCCGCTCGTCCGCGATGACCACGCAGCCGCCGGTGACGAGGGGCAGGAAGAACTCCAGGGCGGAGATGTCGAAGGAGAGGGAGGTGACGGCCAGCCAGACGTCGTCGGCCGTGCAGGACAGCACCTCGCGGAAGGCCAGCAACAGGTGGGCGAGGGCGCCGTGCGGGACCTCGACCCCCTTGGGGCGGCCGGTGGAACCGGAGGTGTAGATCAGATAGGCGAGGTCTTCGGGTGCGGGTGCGAGGGCGGGACTACCAGGGGTGACGGCGGCGGTGTCCGCTGCGGTGGTGTCCGTCACCGCAGTGTCCGTCACCGCAGTGTCCGTCACCGTGATGTCGTCGAACAGCCCGTCGAGGAGGAGGATCCGCCCCTCCCCCGGGATCCGGTGGGCGGTGCTGCGCTGCGCGAGGGTCAGGGGGGCGCCGGCGTCCGCGAGGACGAACGCGGTCCGCTCCGCCGGATAGGCCGGGTCCACCGGCAGGTAGGCGCCCCCGGCCAGCGACACGGCCAGCACGGCCGCGAGCATCTCCGCCGAGCGCTCCGCGCAGACCGCGACCACGGTGCCCGGGCTGACCCCGGCCTCCGTCAGCCGCACCGCGAGACGCCGGGCGGCGGCCTCCAGCTCCCGGTAGGTGTGGGCGCGTCCGCCGGACCGGACGGCGGTGCGGGCGCCGTGCGCGGCGAAGGAACCCGCGAGCAGCGAGGGCAACGTGGCACCGGCGGCGTCGGCGGCGGGCTCGGGTCCGCGCAGCGGGGCCAGCTCCGCCGCGTCGAGGAGGGGCAGGTCGGCGAGGGCGGTGCCGGGGGCGGCGGCCGCCGCGGCCAGCAGGCGGCGCAGGTGGGCGCCGATCCGCTCGGCCCGGTCCGGGGTCAGGGCGTCCGTCCGGTGCATCAGCAGGACACCGAGCCGGTCCGGCCCGTCCACCAGATGCAGGCGCAGCGCCCCGCGCGCGGTGCCGGGGAAGAGCACCCACTCGGTGCGGGTGAGCAGGCCGGGGAAGTCCACCGGGGCGATCCGGCGGCGGTAGGTGAGGGAGACCGGGGCGAGCGAGACCCCGGGGCGGAGCCCTCGGACGGCGCGGGCCAACGGCACCCGGCGGTGCGGGTAGCCCGCCCGCAGCGCGGTGCGCACCTCGCGCGCGAACTCCTCGAAGGAGGTGCCCGGCGCGGGCCGGGTGACCAGGGGCAGTTCGTTCACGTACGCGCCGATGCGGTCGGCGTCCTCCGGGCCGCGGGTGCCGAGGTCCACGGCGACGGCGGGGCTCTCGTTGCCGTACCGCAGCAGCAGGGTGTGGACGGCGGCGAGGAGCAGTTCGAAGAGGGTGACGCCGATCTTCTCGGCGGCGACGGCCAGTTCGGCGCGGAGCCGGGAGTCCAGCTCGAACGCGGTGGCGGCGCCGGGGCCCACTCCGTCGGCGGCGCCGGTGAGGCCGGGGAGCTTCACGTCCGTCCCGGGCAGCGGGCGGTCCGACCAATGGGCGACCGCGGCGGCCAGGGCCTCGGGGGTGGGAGCCGGGGCGGCGGTGGCCGCCGAGGCGGCGGGAACCGCGGGTCGGGGGGCCGGGGAGGTGGCCGGAGCCGGGCTCGCGGGGGCGCCGGTGTGGTGGGCGTAGCGCTCGGCGAGGTCGGTGAGGAAGAGGTCGGTGGACGTACCGTCGAAGACGAGGTGGTGCACGACCACCAGCAGCGTCGCGCGGGCCGGGCCGGTGCGCAGGAGCGTGAAGCGGGCCGGAGGTCCGGCGGCGAGGTCGAAGGGCTCCGCTGCCAGGGTGGCGAGGTCGGCGGTCAGGCCCTCGGGGGTGGCGGAGCGTACGGTCAACGTGGGGGCGGGGCCCGGGGTGAGCACCGGCAGGCCGTCTTCCTCCCGCACGGTGAGGGCCAGCGCGGGGTGCCGGGCCACCACGTCGGCGCAGGCCGCGGCCAGGGCGGCGGCGTCCGGCTCCCCCTCGAAGTGCACGGCGAACGGCATGTGGTGGACGGAGCCGAGCGGGGCCAGCCGCTCGTTGACCCAGATGCCCTGCTGCACAGGGCCGGCGGGAGTGCTGATCACGGGATACCTCAGTCGGTCGGGCGTCGGTACGGACGGCACGGAGGCGGGGGAGGACGAGGGGGGAGGGCGGGGCGCCCGGGACGGCGGGTGGCCTGGGCGGCGGATGACACGGGGGCGCCTCGGTCCGGTGGGGGGCACGGCCGGGGCAGGTCGGTACCCGGCCTGGGGTGCGGCCGGGTACCGCGGATCGCGGTGTGGGTGGGCCGGTGTGGGGGGTGGCCCGGGTGGGGGGTGGGTCTGTGTGGGTGAGGGGCAGGCCGTGTAGGGGGTCGGGCCCCGTGTATGGGGTCGGGTCGGGTGTGGGGAGGTCAGTGGCCCGCGGTGGTGAGGGCGGCGGTGAAGTCGGCGGCCAGGGCCGTGACGTACGCGGGTTCGAAGGCCAGCGCGTTGAACTGGATCCAACAGTTCATGCTCGCGTCGGGCTGTTCCACGACGGTCAGTTCGGGGACGCCGAGGTCCCCGCCGGGCAGCGGCCAGGGCACGGTGGTGCCGCGCGGCAGGGTCCGGGGGGCGCAGCGCAGTCCGGGCAGGTGTGCCTCGGCGGCCCAGTTCTCGAAGCGCAGCCAGGCCGGGAAGGCCACCACCGAGGGGGTGAACTCGGCGTACGGGTACAGCTGGTGGTCGAGGGCGCCGGTGGCGACGGTCCGGACCCGTTCGGCCAGCTCGGCGAAGCCGGGGCCGCCCGAGCAGTCCACCCTCAACAGCAGGGACTGGACGAGGCAGCCGACGGTGCGCTGGGCCTCGGGGCGGGTCCGGCCCGGCACCGGGGTCATCAGGACGAGGTCCTCGCGTCCGCTGCGGGCGGCCAGGACCCCGCTCCACAGCGCGGCGACCGCCATGAACGGGGTGACGCCGAGGGCCGCGGCCCGTTCCCGCAGCCGGCCCGCGGGTCCGCTCCCGATGGTGAAGGGGTGGGCGGTGGTGTGCACCCGGTCGACGGGGCGCCGGCCGGGGAAGGGGTCGAGGGCGGACGGGGCTCCGGCGAGGGCGGCGGCGACGTGGGCGCGGGCCTCCGGCCAGCGGGACCGGGTCCAGTGGATCAGGTCCGCGTAGGGGAGTTCCGGGTCCGGGAGGCGGGGGGTGCGGCCGCGGCGCAGGGCGTCGTAGGCGAGGCCGAGTTCGTGCAGGAGCACGCCGATGGACCAGCCGTCGGCCACCATGTGGTGGACGGCGAGCAGCACGGTGTGGTCCTCGGGACCGCGGCTGACCACGAGGAGGCGGGCCGTCGGGTCCTCGGCGAGGTCGGTGAGCCGGTCGCGTTCGGCGATCAGCAGGGCGTCGACCTCGGCGTCCGTGGTGCCGGGAGCCTCCAGCAGGGTGACGCGGGTCCGGGGCTCCTCGTCCAGCTCGGTGCGGACCAGGCCGGGCACCTCACCGGGGACCGGCCGGAAGCGGGTACGGAGCGCGGGGTGGCGGCGTACCAGCTCGGTGAGGGCGCGGCCGAGCGCGGGGGCGTCCAGGCGGTCGGTGACGCGGAAGAGGGCGGTGACGGCACCCACGTCGCGGCCGGGTTCCGCCGCCATCCAGTCCAGGAAGTTCTCCTGCTGGGCGGTGAGGGGAACGGCGTGCGGCTGGGCCCGGAGGGCGCGCAGATAGGGCGGGAGCGGGTGTGCGGCGTGCGCGCCGGGGGCCGCCTCGGAAGCCGCGCCGGTCGGCTCGCCGTCGACCTGTGCGGCCCCGGCCGGAGTTCGCCGGAGCCGTGTCCGCTCGGCCGGAGTCCGGTCGTCGGCCGGAGTGGCCTCGGCCGGCGGGCGTTCGGCCAGGTTCCGTTCGGCGGCGGTCAGCCAGGCGGCCTGGGCTCGGAGCGAGGGGCGGCCGAAGACGACGGCGGCCCCGGTCTCGACGCCGAACCGCTCGGTGATCGCGGCGGCCAGCTGCACGGCGCGGAAGGAGTCGCCGCCGAGGGCGAAGAACTCCTCGGCGAGGTCCCGTACCGGGCGGCCCAGGACCTCCTGCCACAGCTCGGCGAGCAGCCGTTCCGTGGCCGTGCGGGGCGGACGGGCGGTCGGGGAGCCCGGCGAGCCCGGGGAACGGGCGGCGTTCGGGGGGTGGGGGGCGTCAGGGGAGTGCGGTGATGCCGTGCCCGGGTCAGCGGGGGTGTCGAAGAGGAGGCGGAGGCGGTGCTTGACCACCTTGCCGGTGGCGTTGCGCGGGAGGTCGGCGGCGAGGAGGATCCGGAGCGGCAGTTCGGCGCGGCTGAGGCGGGTGCTGAGGAAGAGCCGGAGCGCGTCGAGGTCCAGTCCCGTCGCCGCGGGCACCACCACGGCCACCGGGACCGCGCCCATCACCGGGTGCGGGATGCCGAGGGCGGCCGCGTCCGCGACGTCGGGGTGGGCGTGGAGGGCGTCCTCGATGCGCAGGGTGGAGACCTTGAGGGCACCGGACTTGATGACGTCGCTCTCCCGGTCCACCAGGTGGAGGTAGCCCTCGGGGTCGAGGCGGCCGAGGTCGCCCATCCGGACCCAGCCCGCGCGGAAGGTGCCGGTCCCGGCGGACGGACCGCCGACGTAGCTGCGCTGCGGGCCGGGCTGGCGCAGCCAGACGTCCCCGACCTCGCCGGCGGGCAGCTCGGTACCGTCCGGGCCGCAGACGCGCAGGTCGCGCGGGTCGGCGGGGCGGCCCACGGAGCCGGGTCGGGCCAGGTCCACGATCATCGACACCTGGGCGGGCACCGCCTCCGCGGAGGTGTAGACGTTGACGACGGTGGCCTTGGGGAGCGCTTCGGTGAGGGCGAGGGCCACCGGGGCGGGCAGGGCGGCCGCGGAGGAGCTGAGCAGGAGGAGGCTGGACAGGTCGCGGCGGTCCGGCACCCCGGAGTTGAGGAGCTCGACGGCCATGGAGGGCACCAGGAAGGCCGTACCGATCCGCAGTTCCTCGACGGCGAGCCCGAACGCCTCGGCGTCGAACCGCGGCAGCACCACCGTGGTGGGGGCGCCGGTCAGCGCGCCGATGAGCATCATCTGGCCGGCGTTGGTGCCGATGGGGAAGGCGTGCACCGCGTGCCGGGAGTGCGCGTAAGGGCGGGGGCGGGGGTGGAGGCGCAGTCCGGCGGTGAGGTTGGCGTGGGAGGCGAGGACGCCCTTGGGGGTCCCGGTGGTCCCGGAGGTGCCGATGATCTGGGCGGGGTCGCCGGGAGCGGGTCGGGAGGGCGGGGCGCCGTCCCCGGCGGGCGCGGATTCCACGGCGGGGAGGGTGTGGTCGGCGAGACCGGGCAGGGCGGGGAGGGCCTGCGGCCCGTCCTCGCGCAGGACGGCCACGGCACCGCAGAGCGCGGCCAGGGCGGCGGCCTCCGGTTCGGCGAGGTCGGCGCGGAGCGGGAGGGCGGTGGCACCGGCGTGGTGGACGGCCAGGCAGGCCACGGCGTACTGGTCCCAGGCCCGGTCGGTGAACCGCAGGGCGACCACGTTCCCGGGTCGGATCCCCGCCGCGGCCAGTCCCCGGGCGGCCCGGAGGGCCCTGTCGCGCCAGGCTCCGTAGGTGAGCGATCCGCCACCGCGCACCTGGAGGGCGAGGCCGTCCGGCTGCCGGTCGGCGCGGGCGTCCAGCAGGTCGGGGACGGTCAGCGGCGGGGGCGGAGCGTTGATGGTGCCCTCCAGGACTCTGCACGGCGATACGGCCGGGATCTCAACTCACGGAAAATCAGGAGCAGATGAGATGTTCCAGGGCATAGCGGACCAGCCCCTCCCCTCGCTATGGTCTGGACCAATCAAGGGGGCAGGCGAAGAGTAGCGCGTCCCTGGAGCACTTGTGCAGACCCTTTGGAGAGTTCGTGGAGATCGGCGGGCCCAGTGGCGATCATTCCGGCGCCCCGTCAGTTCCCGCCGCGTGAACGGCAGTTGGCGAACCCGCCGGTAACCCGGTAGCGCGCCGGTCGGCGCGGGGCGGCCGGGCTCACGGGTGGCTCGGGTGCTCGGACGGCGCGGGTGCCGCTGCCCGCGTCGCCGACTCGACCGCCGGCCCGACCGACAGCTCCACCAGCCCGACCGGCTCGATCAGCACCACTGGCTCGACCGGCTCAGCCGGACCACAGGACCCCCGGCGCGCGATGTCGCCGCCCGGGCGAGCGAAGAGGATGAGAAGCGCATGCTGTACGCGGGAATCGCCTGGACCGCCGAGGGCTACGAGGTCGAAGTCCTCGACGCGGAGGGCAACAGGGCCGTGGAACCGGCCCGTTGGGGTGCCGATCGGGTGCCCGAGCTGACCAGGTGGCTGGGTGAGACGGAGCGCGGGGCCGGCCGTCCGTGCGCCGTGGTCGTGGAGAGTACGAACGGCCTGGTGGACGGACTGTTGACGGCAGCGGGGCTCGACGTGCACCGGGCCGATCCCTGGCTCCTGCCCGACCGGCCGGCCTTCGGCTCGGTGTCCGCGCGGGTGCTGGCGGAGCGGGCCCGGACGGGGCTGGCGGCCCTCTCCCCGCTGACCGCCGAGGGGGGCGGCCAGACCGGCCGGGACGAGGACTACCACACGGGCATCCGGCGCAGCGAGGACGTGGAGGCGGCCATGACCCGGGCCGGCCGCTGCTTCCGGCACGGCCGCCGCGACCGCCCGGAGGTCGCCCTGACCTTCGACGACGGCCCGGACCCGGTGTTCACCCGGCAGGTCCTGGAGATCCTGGAGCGGTACGACGTACGCGCCACCTTCTTCTGCGTGGGCCTGCACGTCAGCGCGCTGCCCGACGAGGTGCGGCGGATCCGGGACGCGGGGCACTCCTTCGGCAACCACACCTGGTCGCACCCGTTCCTGCCGGACCTGACGGCCGCCCAGTTCCGCCTCCAGATCGAGCGGACCGGTGACGCCTTCGAGCGGGCGGTGGGCGAGCGCCCCCGGGTCTTCCGTCCGCCGTACGGGTCGCGGACCCCCGAGACGCTGGGCGAACTCCGCACGGAGGGACCCGCCGTGGCGCTCTGGGACGTGGACTCCTGGGACTGGGCCCGTCAGGGCCCCGGCAAGATCACCCGGACCGTCCTGGACCACACGGCCCCCGGCTCGATGATCCTCATGCACGACGGCGGCGGCGACCGCCGCCAGACGGTCCAGGCCCTCCCCGGCATCCTGGAGAACCTCCTGGCCCGCGGCCTCACCTTCGTCCCCGCCACCCACCTCTGCCCGACGGACCTGTAACCGGCGGGGCCGGGGACCTCGGCGCCGTGCCACCGCCGCCCCGTCGGGTCAGGGCACCGTAGTGGTACGGCATCCCGCCTCAGCGGGCGGTGCGGACTTCGGCCGAGCGTCCGAGGCGGAGGGGGGTCAGCCTTCCCCCGCGGACGCGGCAAGGGTCCGGACGAGTGCGGTCCGGACGGCGGCGGTCCACGGATGCGTGTGGCCGAGCGTCCGTCGCATGGAGGCGAGGCTCTGGCGGTAGAGCGCGGCGGCCCGCCCCGGGTCCCCCGCCTCCGCGTACGCCTCGGCGAGGTTGTTCCGGGCGGTCAGGGTTTTCGGATGATCCAGACTGAACACCCTCTCGCAGTCGGTGAGGTTCCTCGTGAAGAGCGGGAGGGCACGCGCCAGGTCTCCCACGGCGCGGTGGGCTTGGGCGAGATTGTTGCGGGAACCCAGGACCTGGGGGTGGTCCGCACCCAGGACCCGCATGCCCTCGGCGAGGTTCTCCGCGTGGAGCGAGAGGGCCCGAGCCGGATTCCCCGCCGCTTTGTGGACGTCGGCGAGGTTGTTCCGTGCCGCCAGCGTGTGCGGGTGGTCCGGACCCAGCATGCGTGTGCAGTCGCGCAGGTTCCGCGCGAACAGGGGCACGGCTCGCCGAACGTCGCCGGCATGGCGGCAGGCGTCGGCGAGGTTGTTCCGAGCGATCAGGGTGTCGGGGTGGCCCCGGCCCTGCAACCGGATGCGGTCGTCGAGGTTCCGCTCCAGCAACGGAAGCGCCCGATCCAGGTCCCCGCCGTCCTGGAACGCCCGCGCCAGGCTGTCC
>NZ_JBEOSD010000036.1:26219-58705 GCF_040302735.1 Streptomyces sp. NPDC097619
CGGGAGGTCAAGGTGTCCGGGTGATCCGGGCCCAACAACCGGACACGGTCATCAAGGTTCCGCTCCAGCAACGGAAGCGCCCGATCCAGGTCCCCACCGTCCTGAAGCGCCCCCGCGAGGCTGTCCCGGGAGGTCAAGGTGTCCGGGTGATCCGGGCCCAACAACCGGACACGGTCATCAAGGTTCCGCTCCAGCAACGGAAGCGCCCGATCCAGGTCCCCGCCGTCCTGATACGCACGGGCGAGGTTGTGCCGGGAGGTCAGGGCCGCGGGGTGATCCGCGCCCAGGATCCGGGTGCGGTCGGCGAGGTTCCTCACGAGGAGCGGGACGGCCCTGTCGAGGTCGCCGACGGCCGCGTAGGCGGTGGCGAGGTTGTTCCGTGAGGACAGCACGTCGGCATGGTCGGAGCCGAGGACCCGAATCTGGTCGTCGAGATTTCGTTCGAACAGCGGGATCGCTCGGCCCGGGTCCCCGCCGCTCTTGTAGGCGCCGGAGAGGTTGTTCCGGTACATCAGGGTATCGGGGTGGTCGGAGCCCAGCGCCCGTGCGCAGTCTTCGAGGTTCTGCTCGTACAGCACGACGGCTCGGTTCAGATCACCCGCTGTTTCGTAGGCACCGGCGAGGTTGTTCTTCGCGGCCAGGGTGTGGGGGTGGGCGGGACCCAGCACCTGCGCGAGGTCGGCGAGGTTCCCCTCGTACAGCACGATCGCCTCGTCCACGCGCCCCGCCGCTTCGTACGCACCGGCGAGGTTGTTCCGGGAGATCAGCGTGCTGGGGTGGGAGACGCCCAGCACTCGGGCGCGGCGGGTGAGGTTCCCCGTGTGGAGGGAGACAGCCCTGTCCAGGTCACCGGCGGACTCGTAGGCGGCGGCGAGGTTGTTGCGGGCGGTCAGGGTGTTCGGGTGGTCCGCACCCAGGAGGCGCTCCGTACCGGCCAGGGCCCGACGAAGCGGTTCGAGGGCACGGGTGCACAGGCCCTGCCCCAGGAGGAAGACGCCCGCTCCGTTGAGGAGGCCGGCGGTGGCCAAGGTGTCGGAGGTCTCGGCGCCGTGGTCGAGGAGGGTGTCGATGTGGGGCAGCAGACCGCGCCAAGCGGGCCAGGTGACGGGATCGTTCCCGTCCCCCGGGAAGGCGGCGGCGAGTCGCCCGACGGCGTGTTCGCGAGCCCGGTCGACGGCTTCGCCGGTGCGATGGGGGTCATCCGGATCGGGCGTGCGGGCGAAGGCCTGCACGAGGCGATGGACGCTCAGACCGCCGGTGTCCGGGGCGGGGGTGACCATGCTGTACGCGGTGAGCAGGCCGAGTGCCCTGTTCAGCGCGGGTGGGGGTCCGAAGCCGTCGAGGAGGGTCATCGGGATGTGGTCGGGGGCGTACCAGGCCAGGGTGCGCAGGAGGTCGCCGGCCAGGGGGTGCGCGGTGGTGATGCGGTCGAGGGTGAGGCGCCAGACGCGGGCGATGGTGCGCTCGGCCCCGGTGGTGACGCCGGCGTCGCGGTACATGTCGGCCGGGTAGCGGGCGAGGAGGTCCAGGTAGGCACGGGGGGTGGGTGTGGTGAGCCGGTTCTCGACCAGGTAGGAGGCGGCTTGCTCGATGGCGAGGGGGAAGTGGCCCACTTCGGCGCAGAGTTCGGCGGAGCCGTCCGGACCGCGCGGGCCGTCGGCGGTGAGGATGCGGGTCAGCAGCTCCAGCGACTCCGCGGGGTCCAGGACGTCGAGGCGGATGACGGTGGTGACGTGGTTCCAGGTGGTGGCGAGCCGGCTGGTGATCAGCAGCCGACCGGTGGTGAGGCCGTCCGTGAGGGGGGCGATGTCGGCGGGGTCCTCGACGTTGTCGAGGATCAGGAGCCAGCCGGTGTGCGTGGCCAGCCACTGCAGTGCCCGTTCGGCCAGCAGTTCCACCGACAGGACGCGGGCCAGGGCCGGTTGCAGGGCGGTGGCCAGGTCGGCCAGGCCCTGTTGCACGTTGGCCTGGCTGTCCGCGTTGATCCACCGGATCGGGAAGCAGCCGTGGGCGCGCGTGGCGGCCCAGTGCGAGGCCAACGCGCTCTTGCCGACCCCACCCAGACCGTGGACCGCCTGCACCACGGCGCCCCCGGGTGGGGTGAGCGCGGCGTCGAGCCGGTCCAGCTCCACGGCGCGGCCGACGAAGCGGTGCGGGCGGTGGCGGAGGTCGTCCAGCCCTGGTGGAGCGTCGACTTCGGCGGCCGGCCTCAGGGCCTCGTACGGCAGGGTGACCGCGGTGGCGTGATCGCCCGTCTGGATCGTCCCGAGGTTGTCCTGGCCGATGGCGACGGCCCAGTGTCCGCTCGCTTCCGACGCGGCCCGCCGCGGCCGAGGTGCGGGATGCCCGGGCACGTCATCCGGATTCCGGGGAGGCGCCGTCACGGCCGGGCACCGCCGAAGTGATCACCGGTGGCGGGATCGTCCTTGACGGCGGCACCGATGACGGTCGCGCGGCGGGCCATGGCCGGGGTCCGGTCGGCCCTCGCCGTCACCGTCACCGTCATGATCGCCGTCACCGTCATGGTCGTCGTCATCGGGAAGGTCGGCGTCCACCGACCGGACCGCTCCATGCCTGCCTGACCCCCCGGGCGATTCTCCGCGTCCGTCACCACCATGGCAGGAACGGCAGGTCCGCGCTTCATGATCGCCGGATTTCGACGGACGTTCTGATGCCGGTACCCGTCGTGTCGTCGGTCCGTCGCCTCGTCGTGCCCCCCTGCCCTCGTGCCCTCGTGCCCTCGGTCCGTACCAGCGGCGAGCTCTGGGCACGGCCGCGCGGGGCTGTCTGTGCGCCCCGGCCGACTACGGTGCCGCGACCGGGCGGAAGACGCGGTTCAGGTGGTGGTCGAGGACGGTGAGGGCGGAGGCCGGGGTGCGTTGGCCGACCAGGATGCTGGTGCCCAGGGTCGCGGTCATGGCGAGGAGGCCGATGGCCTCCATGCGGGGGTCGGTGTCGGGGGCGGTGAGGCCCTCCGCCGCGGCCCGCTCCAGGAGGCCGGTCACCGCGTCCTCCGCGGCGTCGGGGCCGTCGATGAAGGGCTGGGCGGCCAGGGCCTCGTCGGTCACCGACAGGATCGAGTAGGCGCTGTAGAGGAGGGCGAAGGTGCGGCCCTCCTCGTCGGTGGGCAGCGAGGCCAGGAGCAGTGCCTCGACCGCCGCGCGTGGGCCCGGCTCGGGTCCGACGGCGGCCAGGCGGGCGCCGACGCGGGCCGTGAAGCGTGCCGTGAGGTGCTGGAGGCCGTGGAAGAGGAGCTTCTCCTTGGTCTCGAAGTAGTACTGGACCAGGCGCAGCGACACCCCCGCCTCCGCCGCGACGTCCCGCATGCCGACGGCGTGCAGCCCGCGCCGCCCCGCGACCCGGATGAGGGCCTCGGCGATCTGGGCCCGGCGTTCCTCGTGGTCCACGCGTTTCGGCATGTGCCGGTGTCTCCGCTCGGTCGGTTCGTCAGGTGCGGCGGGTGGAGCCGCGTTGCGGGTGTATCAGGTTGTGGCGGCGTATCGGTTGTGGCGGTGCGGCAGGTGCGGCAGGTGCACCTTCGTCGAGTGACTTCGGGTGCCTTTTCATGGTACCGCCGTACCATCATCACGATACGGTCGTACCACAAAGAACGGATCCTCCCGGAGGTGCCCCGTGCCCGAGAACACCACCCGTGCGCGCCGCGACATCGGCCGCTACGTCGACGACGACCTGCGCGACCGGTACTTCGCCGCCTGTGACGCCCTCTACGCGAAGGGCGCGCCCGCCCGCTCCGAGACCGACGTCGAGACCAGCTTCGGCACCACCCGCGTCTACCGCTACGGCCCCGCCGACACCACCGACCCCGCCGCCGCCGCGCGGACGCCCGTCGTCCTGATCCACGGATCGGGCGGCTGCTCCGCCCAGTGGTACCCCAACACCCCGGCCCTCAGCGCCGATCGCCCCGTGTACGCCCTCGACACCCCCGGGGACCCCGGCCGCAGCGTCCAGCGCGAGCCGATGTGGCAGCCGGAGCGGGCCGCCCAGTGGATGGACGAGGCCCTCGAAGCGCTCGGCCTCGACCGGGTCCACCTCGTCGGCTCCTTGTACGGCGGCTGGTTGGTCATCAACCAGGCCCACCTGCGCCGGGACCGCCTGGCCTCCGTCACCGCTCTCGACCCCGGCGGCCTGGAGAAGGTGGGGCTGCGCTTCTTCGCGTGGATCTTCGCGAGCCTCTTCGCCACCTACGCCCCCGCGGCCTGGCGGCCCCGGCTCGCCCGGTGGCTGGAGCAGCCGGTGATCGTCGACCCCGAGCTGCGGGCCTGGATCCGGGCCGGCGTCCGCGCCTTCCGGATCCGTCGGCCCTCCCCGCTGCCCCTGTCGGACGCCGAACTGGGCTCCATCCGGACCCCGTTCCACCTGATCATGGGCAAGCGGAGCCTGCTCGTGCACCCCAAGCGGCAGCTCGAACGCGTCCCCCGCCTGATACCGGGCGCCCGCGCCGAGATCATCGCCGCGACCGGCCACGGTCCACAGATCGACCACCCCGACCTCGTCAACGCGGGCATGCTGGCCTTCATGGCGGAGGTCGACGCCCGCGGTGCGGCCCCGGTCAACCCCTGACCGCAACGCCCGACCACCCTGCCGCCGTGCCGGCCCCGATCACCCTGCTGTCCTGCGGCCCGACCGGGGCGCTGGGGCCGCTGCCGCCCGCCCGCCCGCCCGCTCCGTCCCTCAGGCCGCGAAGGCCGCCGGTTCCCCGAGGCGGGCGGCGGCGTGCCGCCAGGCCGCCGTCACCGCTTCCCGGGCCTGCGCGGTACGGTCCGCCGCCGGGCCCGTCAACGCCACCGGGGCCCCCACGTGTACGTGCAGCCCGGGGCGGCGCAGCGGGGCGGAGGCCGCCCCCGCGAGCTGCTTCGCCCCGTTGCCGGAACTGATCCGCCGGGCACCGGCCTGACCCAGCGGCACCACCGGGGCCCCGGTCCGCTCCACGAGCCGGGCCAGCCCGCTCCGGAACGCCTCCGGCGGGGCCTCGCCGGGGCACCGGCGCCGGGGCAGCCCGCCCTCCCCGTAGATCAGTACCAGCCGCCCGCCGGCCAGCGCCGCCGCGGCCCCGTCCAGGGAGTCCGCGGCCCGCCGGTCCCCGCGGTGCACGGGGATGTGCCCCTCCCGGCCGAGCAGCCGCCCGAGGACGGGGATCCGCCACAGCCCGGCGGTCGCCATGACCACCGGCTCGACCCCGAGCCGGTGCAGCGCGGCGAGCACCACGACGGGATCCGCGAGGGAGGTGTGGTTCGCGGCGATGACGCTCCCGGGCGCGAAACGGGCCCCGTCGTCGGCGGTGACACCGAGCCGTCCCAGAGCGGGCATCAGGGCATCGGCGAAGCGGCTGAGCATGGACGTTTCCCCCGGTTCGGAGCTGCGGAACGACGACTCCCCCATCGTGTCCCGCACCCCGCGCCGGGCCGTGAGTACGCGTACTCACCCGCACCCGCCCGCCGTACTCGCCTCCACCGGGCCGGTACCTCAGGCCCCGGAACCGGCCTCCGGGCCGGCGTCCTTCTCCTCGGCGTCCTTCCTCTCCTCCTCCTCGGCGTCCTCGGAACGGGCCGCCGCGAGGGCGTCCCTGAGGGCCTCTCTGAGGGCCCCGGTGAGCGGGTGCTCGTCGCCCAGGACCCGTTCGGCGTCCGCGAGGGTCCCCGTGTAGAGGAGGACGGCCCGCTCCGGACGCCCCGCCGACCGGTGGCAGCGGGCGAGGCTCGCGCGGGAGGTCAGGGTGGCGGGATGCTCGTCCCCCAGGACGCGCGCGCGGTCGGCCAGGATCCGTTCGAACAGCTCGACGGCCCGCCCGTGGTCCCCCGCCTCCTCGCACGCCCCGGCCAGGTTGTTCCGGGCCGTGAGGGTGTGCGGGTGACCGGGGCCCAGGACCCGCTCGCAGTCGGCGACGTTCTCCTCGAACAGCGGCAGGGCCAAGGCCACGTCCCCCCGCGCCCGGTGCGCGCCCGCCAGGTTGTTACGGGAGACCAGGCAGTCCGGGTGCTCGGGCCCCAGCACCCTGCCTCGATCGGTCAGGACCTCCTCGAACAGGGCCGCGGCACGGTCCGCTTCTCCCCGTGCCGCGAACGCCCCCGCCAGGTTGTTTCGTGCGGTCAGCGTGTCCGGATGGTCGGCGCCCAGCAGCCGCACGCTGTCCTCGACGGTGCGCTCGTACAGGGTGACGGCACGGTCCGGATCCCCCAGCTCCTGGAGGGCCCCGGCCAGGTTGTTCCGCGAGACCAGTGTGTGCGGGTGGTCCGCGCCGAGCACCCGCTCGCGCTCGGCCAGCGTCCGCTCGTACAGGGGGACGGCCCGCCCGGTGTCCCCCGCGCTCTGGTGGGCACCGGCCAGGTTGTTCCCGGCGGTGAGCGTGTGCGGGTGGTCCGGTCCCAGGACCCGTTCCCTGTCGGCCAGGATCTCCTCGAACAGGGGGATCGCCCGAACCGTGTCGCCCGCCTCCTGGTACGTGGCCGCCAGGTTGCCGCGGGCTCCCCACGCGTACGGGTGCTCCGGCCCCAACAAGCGGTCCGCTTCGGCGAGGTTCTCCTCGCACAGGGAGATCGCGCTGGCCAGGTCCCCGCGTTCCCGGTGCGCACCGGCCAACACGCCCCGCGCCCCGAGCGTGTGGGGGTGCTCCGGCCCGAGCACCCGCAGGCTGTCCGACAGCGTCCGCTCGAACATCGGTACCGCCCGTACCAGGTCACCCGTCGCCTGACGGGCGCGGGCCAGACCGCCCCGGGCCGACAGCGTCTGCGGATGGTCCGCGCCGAGCACCCGCTCCGCGTCGAGGAGGTGCTGCTCGCGCAGGGCCAGGGACCGGCGCAGATCGCCCACCTCCTCGTAGGCGGTGGCCAACGAGCCCAGGGCCGACAGGCTGTGCGGATGATCCGCCCCCGAGACCCGCACGCTGTCGGACAGCGCCTGCTCCAACAGGGGAACGGCGCGGGCCGGCTGCCCCGCCGACAGGTGGGTGGCGGCCAGGTTCCGCCGGGAGATCAGCGTGTGCGGGTGGTCGGCGCCCAGGATCCGTTCCGCGTCGGCCAGGTTCCGTTCGTAGAGGGGAACGGCCCGACCGAGGTCCCCCGCGGCCTCGTAGGCGCCGGCCAGGTTGTTCCGGGCGGCCAGGGTGTGTGGGTGGTCCCGGCCCAGGACCCGTTCGACCCGGGCGAGGTTCCGCTCGTACAGGGGGGTGGCCCGGCTCAGGTCCCCGCTCTCCTCGTACGCGGTCGCCAGATTGTTGCCGGCGACCAGGGTGTCGGGATGGTCGGCCCCGAGGATCCGTGTGCGGTCGGCGAGGTTCCGGTCGAACAGCTCGACCGCCCTGGGCAGGTCACCCAACGTCACGCGGGCGACGGCGAGATCGTTCCGGGCGGCCAGGGTGTGCGGGTGGCCCGGGCCCAGGACGCGCACGCGGTCGGCCAGGTTCCGCTCCAAGAGCACGACCGCCCGGCCCGGATCGCCGGCCGCCTCGTAGGCACCGGCCAGGTGGCCCCGGGCGTCCATGGTCCGGGGATGGTCGTCGCCCAACACCCGCTCGCACTCGTCGAGGTTCCGCTCGAACAGGGGGATGGCCCGGCCCGGATCGCCCGCGACCTTGTGGGTGCCCGCCAGGTCGTTGCGGGCGCCCAGCGTGTCCGGGTGGTCGCCCCCGAGGATTCGGGCGCGGTCGGCGACGCTCCGCTCGAACAACGGGACGGCGCGCCCGAGGTCCCCCGCGGCCAGGTGGGCCCCGGCCAGGTTGTGCCGGGCGGTCAGCGTCTGGGGATGGTCCTCTCCGTGCACCCGCCGCATGTCGACGAGGACCTGTTCGAACAGGCTGACGGCGCGGGCCGGGTCCCCGGCGTCCAAGTGGGCTCCGGCCAGGTTGTTCCGCAAGGTCAGGGTGTGCGCGTGATCGACGCCCAGCACCCGTTCCAAGTCCGTGAGGGTCTGCTCGTACAGGGCCAGGGCCGGTGCTAGGTCCCCGGCCGAATGACGGACGGACGCGAGGTTGTTGCGCGCGGCGAGGGTGGCCGGGTGATCCGCCCCCGCGACCCGTTCCATCGCGGCGAGGTTTTCCTCGAGCAGCGGAACGGCCCGGTTCAGGTCGCCGGCGGCCCGGTAGGCACTGGCGAGGTTGTTGCGGCAGGCCAGTGTGGTGGGGTGGTCGGGCTCGCGCACCCGCCGGCCGCACGCCAGGGACCGTCGCAGGAGCGCGATCGCCCGCTCCGGTCGACCCTGACTCGTGAGGAAGACTCCTGCCTTGTTCAGGAGTTCCGCGGTGATGTCGGTGTCGGTGTCGGCCGGGGCGTGCTGCGCGAGGGCGTCCACGTGCGGCATCAGCGCGCGCCAGGTGGGCCAGTCCTCCGGTTCGTCCCAGCCCGGTGGCAGGGCCCCGGCGAGCCGTGCGGCGGCCCGGTCGCGCGCCGCAGCCACGGCCTCCGGGGGGCGGTGCGGGTCGTGGGGATCGGGGGTGCGGGCGAGGGCCTGGACGAGGCGGTGCACGGTCAGGGTCGCGGGCGCGGACTCGCCTTCGGAGTCGGTGTCGGAGTCGGTGTCGGACTCGGACTCGGATGCGGTGTCGGGCCCGGGACCGGGCTCGGGCGCGCGCCCCTGGCCGATCATGCTGTACGCGGTGAGCAGACCGACGGCCCGGTTCAAGGCGGGCGGTGACGCGAGTTCGGTGAGGAGGGTGAGGGGGATGTGGTCGGGGGCGTACCAGGCGAGGGTGCGCAGGAGGTCCCCTGCCAGGGGGTGCTGCGTGGCGACGCGGTCGAGGGTGACGCGCCAGACTCGGGCGATGGTGCGTTCGGTGGGGGTGGTGGCCGCGGCGTCGCGGTACATGTCGGCCGGGTGGTCGGCGAGGAGGCGGAGGTAGGCGCGGGGGGTGGGCGTGGTGGCCCGGTTCTCCACGAGGTAGGCGGCGGCCTGTTCGATCGCGAGGGGCAGGTGGCCGAGTTCGGCGCAGAGTTCGGCGGCTCCGTCGAGGTCCCGGGGGCCGTCCGCGTTGAGCACGCGGGTCAGGAGGTCCAGTGACTCGGCGGGCTCCAGGACGTCGAGGCGGACCACGGCCGTGGCGTGGTGCCAGGTGGTGGCGAGCCGGCTGGTGATCAGCAGGCGCCCGCCGTACGGGCCCTGGGTGAGCGGAGCGATGTCGGCGGGGTCGTTGACGTTGTCGAGGACGAGCAACCAGCCGGTGTGCGTGGCCAGCCACTGGAGGGCCCGGTCGGCCAGCTTCTCCACGGGGAGGGCCGTCGCGAGGGCGGGTTGCAGGGCCGTGGCCAGGTCGGCCAGGCCCTGTTGTACGCCCGCGGCGCTGTCGGCGTTGATCCAGCGGACCGGCGTCAGGCCGTGCGCACGGGTGGCGGCCCACTGCGCCGCGAGGCTGCTCTTGCCGATGCCCCCGAGCCCGTGCAAGGCGGTGACCACGGCCCGGTCGGAGTCCCGGAACGCGGCGTCGAGTCGCGCCAGTTCACGGGTCCGCCCGACGAACACGTGCGGACGCGTGTCGACGTTGTCGAGGCCGGGCGGGGCCTCCACCTCGGCAGCCGGCCGCAGCGCCTCGGCCGGCAGGGTGACGACGGTGGCGTGATCCCCTGTCATGGAGGCCCCGTAGTGGTCGCCCCCGATCGCGATCGCCCGCTCGCCGGACGCATCGACCCGTACCCGGGGATGCGGGTCGGGCGGGTGATGCGCCGTGAGGGGCTGGAGCGCGGGGGTCGCCTCAGGAATGGGGATCGGGACGAGGGCCCCGTCCGTACGGGCTTCCTCGGCCGCTTCCGATCGGGTCCGCTCGGTCTCGACGGGCCGGATCGTCCGGCCCGGGGCACCGGCGGGCCGGGCCGGCTCCGGACCGGCGGCACCGAAGTCCGTAGCGGTCGCGGTTTCGGCGGTGGAGGTTTCGGCGGTGGAGGTTTCGGTGCGCGCCTCGGGAGCGTGTCCGGAACGGCTCGATCCTCCGCCCTTCCTTCTCCGGAACGGCCAGGTCACGGCCGGTTCCCGCCAGGGTCGTCGCCCGTGGACAGGCGACCGCTGTTGTCTCCGCCGACGGCGATCGAACGTTGACCCTCCGCCGCGACCGTCCCCCTCCCGCCCTCACGGCCCGGCTCCGCCGGGCGCCGCGCGGGTCCGGGGGCCGCAGCGGGATCGGGATCGGGGCCGGGACCGGGTACGGGGTCGGGACCGGGGTCGGTTGCCTCGCCCGCCCCACCGGCGGTGCTTCTGTCGCCGGTGCCGATGTCGCCCGAGTTGCTTCCCCCGATGGCGATGGAGCGGGCGCCCCGGGCCTGTACCACCGGAGCGGGGGGACCCGAGGACATCGCAGGATCCGGCGTCGGGGGCGGCATCGGGGTCGGTGACGGGGCCTGCGACGGCGAGGGGGCGGCGGGCCCCGTGGCGAACCCGTACCCCCACATCCCGGCCAGCGCCGCCAGGGCCGCACCGAGCGCGGAGGCCAGGGACCAGCGGATCCCCGCGTCCGCGAGCACCACCGGCAGGATCACCGCCCCGCAGAGCCAGGTGGGCACCGCGAAGCCCACCACGGTCACCAGACCCGCCACCGACCACCGGCCGAACCGCCCGACGCCCGTCCTCCCCCCGAAAAACCACCCGTGCACCGTGCTCCACCACCTTCGCACCGGGCGCCCCTCCCGCGGGCCCCGAACGCCGGATTCCGAGGAACGCCTTCCCTCGCGCGCACGAGCCGTCCACGCGGTGCCGGGGGCGGCGGGCGAGCCGAGGAGCAGGGGCACGGACATATTCGATGGTCCGTGCCGCGGGCGTCCTGCTTGGATGCGGCCATGACCTCCGCGCTCCCCGGCCTCCCCGCCCTGCCCACGCTCCCCGCCGGCTACACCGTGTCCACCGACCCGGACCGCCTCGACCTGACCACGGTCCACCGCTGGCTCTCCGAGGAGTCGTACTGGGCCCTGGGCCGCACCCGCGAGAAGCAGGAGGCGGCCGTGGCCGGCTCCCTGAATTTCGGTCTGTACGAGGACGCCTCGGGCGCGCAGGTCGGCTATGCCCGGGTGGTGACGGACCGGGCCACCTTCGCCTGGCTGTGCGACGTCTTCATCGCCGACGACCGTCGCGGGCAGGGCCTGGGCCACGCCCTGGTGGCCGCCGTCCGCGAGCACCTGGCCCCCTTCGGCCTCCGACGCACCATGCTGGCCACGGCGGACGCCCACGAGGTCTACGCCCGCCTCGGCTTCGCCCCCCTCGAACACCCGGAGAAGTGGATGACCCTGGGCGCCCAGTAGCGGCGGCGCCAGGCCGGGGTGACGAGCCCCGCGGCGCAGCTCGCACGGCTTCTCACGCGGCGGGGAAGGAGACCTTCGTCAGCTCCTCGGAAGCGGTCCACAGGCGCCGGGCCTCCTCGGCGCCGCGCAAGCGGGAGTAGAGCTTCTGTTCGGCGGGCGGGCCTCCGAGGTGCCCCGGGCCGCTCGGCCCGTACAGCCGCTCGCCCCGGGACTCGGTGGCCGTCGCCGCCTGCAGCGCCGGCAACCGGGCGGACTCCACGGTCCCGAGCAGGATGCCGCGCGCGGAGAGGGCGCGGATCACCTTGACGCCCAGGGTGTCTTCGGACCGACCGATTTCGGGGCGCGCGGCGAGCAGACTGGTCGGTGCGACGCCGGGGTGGCACAGGTTGCTGGAGACGCCCCAGCCGGCCGCCCTGCTGCGTCGGTCGAGTTCGAGGCCGAAGAGCCCGAGGGCGATCTTCGACTGGCTGTAGGCGTGTCCGCCCTTGTAGGAGCGTTCCCAGTTCAGGTCGTCCCAGTTGATGGAGTTCCGGTTGGCCGAGACGCTGATCTGCGAGGTCACGCGCGCACCGCCGGCGCGCAGCAGGGGCAGCAGATGGGCCACCAGCGCGAAGTGACCCAGGTGATTGGTGCCGAACTGGAGCTCGAAGCCGTCGGCCGTGGTCTGCCGGTCGGGCGGGGTCATCACTCCGGCGTTGTTGACGAGGAAGTGGAGGGGCCGTCCCTCCGTCCGCAAGGAGTCGCCGAAGGCCGCGACCGAGTCGAGCGCGGACAGGTCGAGGGTGTGCAGTGACACCTTCGCCGACGGGGCCGTCTGCCGGATCGTGGCGATCGCGGCCTCGCCCTTGCGCAAGTTGCGGACGGGCAGGAGGACTTCGGCCCCGGCCCGGGCGAGCCGGGTGGCGATGCCGAGCCCGATGCCGTCGCTGGCCCCGGTCACCACGGCGCGCTTCCCCGAGAGGTCGGGGACGGCGATGTCGATGGTGGTTCTGCGCTGCATGGACGCTCCTGCGGTTGCGGTGCCCCCTCCCCCAATCTAGTCGGCCGGGCCGCACGCATCCGGTGCCCGAGCCCGGGCGGCGTGGTGCCGCCCGGGCTGCCCGGGCGAACCCGATGCATCCGAGGGAACGGGTGGTTCCGAGGGGTCGGGTGTCAGGGGGTCGTCGGTGGGGCGAGGGGTGGGGGTGCGAAGTGGGTGCGGTGTTCGTCGAGGAAGGCGGGGAGGGTGCGGGCGGGGCGGCCGAGGAGGCGTTCCAGGGTGCCGTCGGGGGATTCGGGGCGGGTGCGGGCCAGGTGTTGGATCTCGGTGACGTGTCGGGCCAGGCGGTCCGGCATCCCGGCGGTGTCCCGGAGGTGCCGGTGGAACTCCTCCGGGGACAGGTGGACGGGGCGCACGGGGCGCCCGACCACCTCGGAGAGGAGTCCGGCCAGCTGGTGGGGAGTGTAGGCCCGGGGACCGGTGAGCGGGTAGGCGGCGCCGGCGAGGTAGGGGCGCAGCAGCACCTCGGCGGCGGCTTCTGCCACGTCCCGTACGTCCACGTAGGCGCAGGGAGCGTCGCCGAGGGAGCTGACGAGTGCGCCGCGGGCGATGGCGGGGGCGGCGAGGAGGAGTTTGTGCATGAAGGCGTAGGGGCGGAGGACGGTCCCGGTCATGCCGGAGGCGGCCAGGTGCCGTTCGATCGCGTGGTGGTCGCGGGAGACGGCCACGGGCGAGTCGGGCTCGGCGGCGGGCGCGGAGAGCTTCACCACGTGGCGGACGCCGGTGGCCGCGGCGGCGTCCAGGGCGGCGCGTTCGAGGGCGACTTGCCGGGGGCCGTTGGCCATGGCGAGGAAGAGCTGTTCGGATCCGGCGAGGGCGGCACGGAGGGTGTCCGGTTCCGCGGCGTCGGCCCCGATCACGTCGACGCGGGCGCTGGGGGCGCTGGGGGCGGGGGCTCCTCCGGGGTGCGGGCCGGTGGCGAGGGCGGCGGTGAGGGCGTGCGGGGCGCGGGTGAGGGCCCGGCAGGGGACGCCGAGTTCGCGGAGGTGGCGCACGAGCGCGCCCCCGGTGGCGCCGCTCGCGCCCATGACGGTGATCACGAGGGGTCTCCCGAGGTGGTGGTCGAGGGGGCGGTGAAGGGGTCGGTGAAGGGAGCGGTGGAGGGGGTGCGGTCAGGCAAGGACGCGGGTGCGGATGCGGGCGCGGGCGCGGGCGCGGATGCGGGTGCGGGCGCGGGCGCGGATGCGGATGCGGATGCGGGTGGGCGGAGGTCGCGGTGGCGGAAGGTGACGATCAGGGCGGCCAGGGTCGCCGAGAGCGGGAGGTCGAGGGCCAGCCGGTCGGGCCAGGTGGTGCCGGGGAAGTCGAGGCGCGTGGGGAGGAGGGTGGCGGCCGCGAGGCCGACCGGTGCGGTCAGCGCGGCGGCGAGGAGCGCGTACCCGACGGCGCGCAGGGGCTGGGGCAAGCCGGTGCCTCCCCCCGACCGGGCCCGTCGCCGGGCTCCGAGGCGGCGCAGGTGCGCGCCCAGCAGCAGGGTCACCAGGGCGGAGGGCAGGCCGATGGAGGTGACGGCGGCGAGGGTCAGGTCGGGCGTGCCGGTGAGCAGTCCGCCGGTTCCGGCGCTGAGCGCGGGGGCCAGGTACGCGGTCAGGGCCTCCCTCCCGAGGGGGCGGGGGCGGGCCGGGGAGCGGGTGCCGGCGAGCGGGCCGGCGGGCGTGATCTCGGGCCCGGTACGGCTCTCGGCCGTATCCGGTGGGCGTCGGTTCATCTGTCTCGGACTCCCCACTTATTGATTAGCTGGCTAACGATCTGGGTGAAAGAAGGCCGCCTCCGCGAGGGAGACGGCGAAGGGCGGCGCAGGCGGGGGCGAGGAGAGGTGGGGCCGGCGGAGAGGGAGGAGAGGGGGGGCGACGGTGGGTGACGGGAGGCTCGGGGCAGGGGCGGGCGCACCCCGCACCCCGCACCCCGCACCCCGCACCCCGAGCGAGGCTCCCTACGGCTCCGTCAGGGCGCCGATCCCCCGCGTGACGCGTTCGAGCAGGTCGAGGAAGAGGCCCCGCTCCTCCGTCGTGAGGCCGCCGACCATCGACTGGAGGCGCGCGAAGTGGTCGGCGGCCATGTTGTGGAGGCGGCGGGCGCCGCGCGCGGTGAGGACGATCACGCTGGCACGGCGGTCCTCCACAGATGCCCTTCGAGCCACGAGCCCCTCCCGCTCCAGGCCGTCGACCAGGCCGGTGACGGTGGCGCGGGAGACTCCGAGGCTGCGGGCCAGCGCCGAAGGGGACTTCTCGCCGTCGGCGTCCTCCAGGTCCACCAGGAGACGGTAGCGGCCGGTGGAGAGTCCGGAGCGGGCGAAGTGGACCTCGGAGGCGCGGTCCAGTCGGGCGCCCGCCTCCATCAGCCGCACGGCCACGAGGACCGCCTGCGGGTCGGCGTCGATCCCGTACCGCTCGATCTGTCGGCGGGCCTGGTCGAGCGAGGGCGTCGCCCCGGACTGCCGTTCCTCGGTGCTCATGAAAGTAATATGGCAGCTAATCAATTCCCGGGTCAAGGCTCCTCCACCGTACGCGCCTCTCGTGATCCGGATCACATTGCACGGTGATGTGTCACACCCCGGGGCCCGGCGGTGTCCTCATGCCGAACGCACCCCACGGGCCGTACGGCGGCCCGCACGGCAACGGAGGAGAGGGACGCCATGTCGCACGGCACCGAGGCGAACGAGCCGACCCAGGCGACCGAACCCACCAGAACACTCGAAGCGGCCAAGGCCGCCAGCGCGGCGGAAGGACACGAGGCGACCGGGGCGAACGAGACGATCGACGCGGCGGAAGGCCCTGGGACCTCCGAGGCCACCGACACCGCCGGGGCCGCCGACGCCCCCACGGACACCAGGGTCCTCGTCCTGGGCGGCGGATACGCCGGGGTCATGGCCGCGAACCGGCTGACGCGGCAGCCCGGGGTCACCGTCACCCTGGTCAACCCGCGCCCGGACTTCGTCCAACGGATCCGCCTGCACCAGCTGGTGGCCGGGACCGGCGAGGCCGTGATCCCGTACCGCGAGGTGCTGGGCGAGCGCGTCGACCTGGTGGTCGGCAGCGCCGACCGCATCGACGCCCCCGAGCGCGCCGTCCGCCTCACCGACGGGACCGTGCTCGGCTACGACCACCTCGTCTACGCCGTCGGCAGCGGCGGCGCCGAACCGTCGGTGCCCGGAGCCGCCGAACACGCCCACACCGTCACCGGACTGGAGGAGGCACGGCGACTGCGGGAGGCCCTGGGCGCCGTACCGGCCGGGGCCGGCGTGACGGTCGTCGGCGGCGGGGCCACCGGCATCGAGACGGCCGCCGAACTGGCCGGCACCGGACGCCCGGTGTCGCTGGTCTGCGGACCGCTCCTCGGACCCTCCCTGCACCCGCGGACCCGCCGCACCGTGGCCCGCCGCCTGGCCCGGCTCGGTGTGACCGTCCTCGCCGGCCCCGGAGCACGGGCCGCCGAGGTCACCGCCGACTCCGTCCGCCTCGACGACGGCCGCGTCCTGCCCGCCGCCGTGACCGTGTGGACCGCCGGATTCGGGGTGCCCGACCTCGCCGTCCGCAGCGGGCTGCGCACCGACGCCCTCGGACGGCTCCTCACCGACGAGACCCTGACCAGCGTCGACGACGAGCGGATCGTGGCGGCCGGGGACTCCGCCGCGCCCTCCGGCATCCCCTTCCGGATGAGCTGCCAGGCCGCCGTGCAACTCGGCCCGCAGGCCGCCGAGACCGTCCTCCACCGGATCGCGGGCACCGCCCCGCGCAACGCCGAGGTCGGCTTCCTCACCCTCTGCGTCAGCCTGGGCCGCCGCGCGGGCATCCTCCAGCTCACCGCCCGCGACGACTCCCCGCGCGGACTGCACGTCGGCGGGCGGACGGGCGCCCTGCTGAAGGAGCTGATCTGCTCGGCGGTGCCGCGGCAGCTGTCGTACGAGGGCCGCAAGCCGGGCGCGCGGGACGCCTGGTTCAAGGACCCCGCCCGCGGCGAACTGCTCGCGGCCGGCACCGGATCCGGGCGAGAGTAGCCCCATGAACGCTCACACCCCGCCCCCCGCCGACCCCGACCCCGGCTCACCCTCCGCGGCGGACACCGACCACCGCGCGGCGACCGCGCCGGTGCCGGAGACCGGCACCACGACGGCGCCCGGCACCGGGACGAAGGCGGCAGGCGGGACTGAGGCGGCAGGCGGCAACGGGCCCGAGGTCGGCAACGGGCCCGAGGCCGCGAGGGGACCGGCGGCCGGGGACGGGACCGAGGCGGCCACCGAGGTGTTCCTCGCCCACCGCAGCCTGCTCTTCACCGTCGCCTACGAAGTGCTCGGCTCGGCCGCCGACGCCGAGGACGTGGTGCAGGAGACCTGGCTACGGTGGGCGGCCGCCGACCGCGCCGGCGTGCTCGAACCGCGCGCGTACCTGGTCCGGATCGCCACCCGCCAGGCCCTCAACCGCCTGCGCACCGTACGCCGCCTCCGCGAGGCGTACGTCGGGCCCTGGCTCCCGGAGCCCCTGCTCACGGCTCCGGACGTGGCCGAGGACGCGGAGCTCGCGGACAGCGTCTCCACCGCGCTGATGCTGGTCCTCGAAACCCTCTCCCCCACCGAGCGGGCGGTGTTCGTGCTGCGGGAGGTCTTCGACGTCGGGTACGGCGAGATCGCGGAGGCCGTCGGGAAGGCCCCGGCGGCGGTCCGGCAGATCGCGCACCGGGCGCGCGGCCACGTGGAGGCCCGCCGCCCGCGACGCACGGTCGCACCGGCGGCGGGTCGGGCCGCCCTGGAGTCCTTCCGGCAGGCGCTGGAGACCGGGAACCCGCAGGGACTCCTGGACGTACTCGCCCCGGACGTGGTCCTCATGAGCGACGGCGGCGGGGTCAAGCAGGCGGCCCGACGGCCGGTGCTGGGCGCCGACAAGGTCAGCCGGTACGTCATGGGCTGGGGCCACCGGCCCGGCCTGCTGGTCACGGCGGAGCCCGCCGTGGTCAACGGCGGACCCGCACTGGTCCTGCACGTCAACGGCGAGGCGGACGGGGTCCTGACCGCCTCGGTCGAGGACGGCCGGATCACGGCCCTTTACTACGTGCGCAACCCGCAGAAGCTGACCCGGGTGTCGGAGCCGGTCCCCCTCACCCTGCGCTGACCCCACCGCTGCCCGCCGCCCCGGCGGGCAGCGACCGCACGAAGGCCCCCAACACCCCGAAGTCGGCCGTCCGCAACCCGACCCGCGGATCCACGTGGTGCAGCAGGGCCGGGGCGGGATGGTGCGCGCCCGTGAACTCCTCGTCGAGGTGACTCTGTTCGTCGTCCACCCAGGCGAAGGCCCGCCCGGCGGCGTACGCCACCAACGGCCCGGTCTTCCAGTGCACCCCGTCGGGCCGCTCCCGGAACAGGGCCTCCCCGAAGTCCACCCAGGGCAACTCGGGGAGGCCGAGCACGGGCGCTATCCAGCGGTTGGCCTCGTCACCCCAGGTCGTGGCCCAGCACAGCTCGTACGAGGCCCCCAACGCGAGCAGTTCGGCCCCGTGCGCCGGGTTCAACCAGACCCGCAAGGGCCGTCGCCGCAACCGCACCTCCCCCTCCGCCCGCGCCACGGGCACCCGGAGGGTGGTGTACCCGGCGGGCCTCCGCTCGGGCTGCGCCGCATATGGATGGAGCGGCCCGTCCACATCAAGAAACAACAACGGCCGTCCCACGATCCCCCACCCCCGAGCGCCCCGAAGCTCCCGCGATCGTACAGAGGACCATCCCCGCGTGCGCGGGGAGCAGGGGGGATTCATGGGTACGGCGCTGATTGCGGTGGGACCATCCCCGCGTGCGCGGGGAGCAGGGGGGATTCATGGGTACGGCGCTGATTGCGGTGGGACCATCCCCGCGTGCGCGGGGAGCAGAGGAGCTGAGCTGGCACTTTATCTGGGGCAGGGGGCGTTTTCGTCAACTTCTCGAGAATTTTCCATAGCGGGCGAATCGGGTTTTTCAGCCATGTCGCCATCGGTGGCGGACTCCGCGCCCGGGGCTGGACGCGAAAGGGGTTGCCCGAGGGGGGTGGCGGGCGTGAGGATCATGGGTCCGTGTGGTGCCGGTGGGGCGTGCGGTGTGCCGGGTGGGGCTCGTCGGGCCGGCCCGGTGCGGGCGGGTGGACCGCCGGCGAAATGAGCGAGGGGGTCCGGTATGGCGGAGCGTGTGGGGCGGGCGGAGCCGCTGGAGTACGGGACGGCGGAGGCCGTCTCGGCGTTCGGGTTGGGGCTGCACCACGTGCAGTTGGCGCTGCCGCCCGGCGAGGAGGAGGTCTGCCGCCGCTTCTACGTGGACGTGCTGGGCATGACCGAGATCGCGAAGCCGCCGGTGCTGGCGGCTCGGGGCGGGCTGTGGGTGCGTTCCGACGCCCTGGAGATCCACCTCGGCGTCGAGGAGGACTTCCGCCCGGCGCGCAAAGGCCATCCCGGGATCCTCGTCGGGGACCTCGACGGGCTCGCGGAGCGGCTGACGAGCCGTGGGGTGGAGGTCACCTGGGACGGCAACTTCCCCGGCCACCGCCGCTTCTACGTCAAGGACTGCCACGAGAACCGGCTGGAGTTCCTCTCCCCCACCCCCGAGTGACGGGCCAGGCGTCGGCGGCGGGGGAACGGAGGTCCGGACCGTGGGGGAACTGCGGCGCGGACCGGCCGCCTCCGACAGCGTGATACTCCTGTGACCGGGCCGGAGGGCCCGATCGCGGCGAAGGCCGTGTGCGAACCGCATGGGAGGACTCGAACGATGTCGGTGGCTGCTGATCCGGTGGTGGAGCGGGCGGACGTGGTGGACGGCGAGGGTGCCGACACCACCACTGCCGACCCGGGGCCCGAGACGGAGGCAGGGGCGGCGGCGGGCGACACGGAGCCGGCCGTCGGCGGCTCCCACGACGCCCCGCACGACGCCTCGCGCGACGTCGCCGACCCCGCCTCGGACTCCGTCTCGGATTCCGCTTCGGACTCCGTCTCGGAAAGCGCCTCGGGCGGTACCTCGGACGGCGCGCTCGACCCCGTCACCCGGGACGCCCGGGAGTTCGGCGGCTACGCCCGGCAGGGCGGGTGGACCTTCGCGCTGAAGGTGGCCCGGAGCGTGCGGCCCGGTGGGCCCAGCGCGGCGGACACGGGTGCGGAGGGATCCGGGTCCGGGTCCGGCGCGGTGAAGGTCTCGGCGCAGGAGTTCGCCCGCCGGGCGGGCTGCTCCCCCGAACGCGTGATGCGCTTCTGGAAGGCCTGGGACCGGGCCGCGGACGACGGGGTCGTACCGGTCTTCGAGGCCCTGGTGCCCGGTGAGGACATCGACCTGCCCGACGCCGACGTGTGGCTCGGCTACTACACCTCCCGCTCCAGCGCGGCCTCCCCGCGTGGTCTGGCCATCTCCGCGGTGGCCGAGGCGGAGGGCATCCGGCCGACGAAGGCGCTGGAGGTGGCGGAGAACCCGACCGCGCTGCGGGCCGCGATCCTCGCCGACCCCGCCACCGCCCAGGCGGCCCGGCACGCGCTCATCGACCGGCTGGAGGACGACCCGGCCCTCGGTCAGGAGCTGGCCCGGGACATCGCCCGTACCGGGGAGTGGAAGAAGGCGGTCGCCGCGGAGGCGAAGACCGTGGACCGGCTGGAGTACGTCCGGCAGGTCATCGACAGCGGCGAGGTCACCACGCCGAGCGGGCAGAAGATCCCCGCCCCGGAGGAGGTGGTCGCCGAGGCCCGGCAGCACCTGCACCTCATCGAGGGCCTGGACGACGAGGAAGCCGGCCCGTACGCGGAGGACGCCCAGAAGGCCGTCAAGCAGCTGATCGCCGACGCCGTCGAGAACGATCCGCGCCTGCGGGCGCACGAGCGGCGGGTGCGGTTCCAGAGCAAGGTCCAGAAGGCCGCCAAGGCCTTCGAGGAACTGACCCTCGACGACGCGGCCGCCGTGTACGAGGAAGAGCTGCTGGAGCAGTTGGAGAAGCTCCAGGAGTCCATCGCCGAGTGCATCCGGGCCTTGCGCTCCGAGGGTTCCCGACCGGCCGCCGCCGACGACCTCCCGGACGCCGCGGACGCCGCGGACGACTCCGAAGCCCCAGAGGCCGCACTGCGCGATGAGACCGCGGAGACCCCCGACCTTCCCGAACTGCCGGAAGTCCCCGAGCCGGAGGGGGAGTTCTGGGTCCCTGGCGGCGGCGACCCGGAGGCCGGTCCGGACGCGGACCGGGCCTGATCCGACCCGACCTGACCTGACGACCTGACGACCCGACCCGACCCGAGAGCGAGGAGTGCCCGACGGTGTCCGAAACCCACCTCTCCTGGTACCGCGAGGGCCGGCTGGACGCGTCAGGGTTCCGCGCGGTCACCGACCACCTGGCCCGGTCCGGACTGGCCCTGGAACACCCGCAGTCGGGCTGCGGGATGCTCCTGGACGTCACCGGCGAACAGGTGCGGTGGCCCGCGGGGCGCGTCCTGGATCTCCTCGGGCTGTCGCTCGGGCCGCTCTGCGTGCAGTTCTGGCTGTCGGCCGACACGGACGTGGTGTGCGCGGTGAGGTACGTGGCACCCGACGCACAGGTGCTCACGTTCACCCTCGACGGCTTGACCGAGAGCGAGCGGCAGCGCGCCGAGGCGGCGGTTCAGCGGCTGGTCCGGTGGGACGCGGACGGCACCGTCGCACTGCTCGTGGACGAGGGCGGCCGAACGGCGGAGGAGGACGATGACGCACTGGTCCTGTACGGACGGCTGCCGAAAGGCCCGCGGCCGGACCGCGTGCTGTTCCGGACGGACCGGCTCGGCACCGTCCCGGCCGTCCTCGACGGAGCCGAAGTGACGGATCACGGCGACGGGCTGAGCACCGTCCGCTGGAAGTGACGTGACGTGAAGTGACGGCAAGGGAGGGGGAGGGGACGACTCGCGGGAGTCGTCCCCTTCCCCTCCCTCCACACGTCACACGCCGGCGGGGCCGGGCCTCCGCCCTCTCCCCGCGGGTGCGGCCGTCCGCCGGGCCACGTACCCGCTGAGGGCGGCGAGGCCCAGGCAGAGCGGCGAGTACACGGTCAGGTCCTTGCGGGTGAACCGGGCCGGGGTGCCGCGCAGGTCCAGCCCCGAGACGACGAAGCCGCCGGCCCCGCGGACCCCCAGGACCCCGGCCACCGTCCACACCCCGGCGCGCACCGGGAAGCTGCGACCGGGCGCGGTGTCCGGACGGGCCGCGGCGAGGACGAGTCCCGCCGCCGCGCCCAGCAGTCCGGCCACGGCGGCCGTGGCGGCGCGCGGCGGCGCCTTCGCCTCGGCCACGCCGACGACCACCTCGGCGAGCTCGGCCCGGGAGGACAGCGGCCAGGGCGAGGCGAGCCAGACGGCGTGCAGGGCGCCGGCCGCGGCCAGCCCGGTGGCGGCCAACGCGGCGGCCACCGGTACGCCGCGCCCCACCGCGACCGCCCCACCGGGGTCACCCCGGCCACCCGTCGCGCTCTCGCTCCCCCAGCCCGCCCCCGTGCCCGCGTTGCTGTCCCCGTGTGCGTTCGTGCCCATCGGTGCCCCTTCCCCACGACCTCGGTCGACAGATCCATACACTGCTGTACGGATTTTCCATACAGTACTGTACGGAACATGGCGAAGGGGCGAGTGAGCAGGGAAGACTGGACGATGGCGGCGCTACGCGCCTTCGCCCGGGGCGGCGTCTCGGCCGTGGCCGTGGACGTGCTCGCCCGCGAACTCAAGGTCTCGCGCGGAAGCTTCTACTGGCACTTCGAGAACCGGGACGCACTGCTCCTCGCGGCCCTGGAGAGCTGGGAGCGCCTGGCCACCACGGAGGTCATCGCGGCCGTCGGCACCCGCACGGAACCGCGCGCCCGCTTCCGGACCCTGCTGCTGACCGCGCTCGGCGACGAGGGGATCGCGGGCCTGGAGCCGGCGCTGGGCGCCGCCCGGGAGGCACACCCGGCGGTCGCGGAGGTCGTGGACCGGGTCACCCGCGCCAGGATCGCCTTCCTCGCCGCCCTCTTCGCCGATCTCGGATTCGGCCCCGCCGACGCCCGGCACCGCGCCGTCACCGCGTACGCCGCCTACCTGGGCTGGCTGGACCTGCGCCGCACCGCTCCCGGTACGGCCCCGGAGGTCCTGCCGGACGGTCCCGGCGCGGGCGCGGCCCTCGACCACCTGATCGCCACCCTGGGCACCCCGCCCACCGACCCCGCACGCTCTTCCTCTTCCTCCTCCTCCGACTCCGAGCGGTCACCGGAGCCCGAACCGTCTCTGCGGCACGAGCGGTCGCAGGAGCAGGAGCGGTCACAGGGGCCCGGCCGGTCCTGAGCGACGGCGAAGCGGGGACTCGAACGGCGGACCGTTTCCGTCCGCCGGCACCGGGCAGGCGCGGGCCCGACAGACCCGACGCCCCGCTCTGGAGGAACCGATGTCGACCGGAACCGTCCTCGCGATCGCCGTCCTCGTGGCGGTCGTCGCGATCGCCGTACTCGTCGGACTGCTGCCGCTGCAGCGGCGCCGCCGGCTCCAGCGGGACTTCGGGCCCGAGTACGGCCGCGCCGTGAAGGAGACCGGCAGCCGCAAGGCCGCGGAACGCGAACTGCGCGACCGCCGGCACCGCTACGAGGAGCTGGACATCCGAGAGCTCCCGGAGGCGGCCCGCCACGAGTACACCGAGCAGTGGAACCGGGTCCAGGAGCACTTCGTCGACGAGCCCGCGGGCGCCGTCCAGGAGGCCGACGAACTCCTCACCCGGCTGATGCACGACCGCGGTTACCCCACCGAGGGCTACGAGGAGCGCCTCCGGCACCTGTCCGTGGCGCACGGCCGCACCCTGGACCACTACCGCAAGGCGCACGAGGTGCGCACCCGTGACGCCGACGGCGGCACCCGCGCCGACACCGAGGAACTGCGCGGCGCCATGGTCCACTACCGCGCGCTCTTCGAGGACCTGCTGGTCCCCGCGGGTACGGACCACAGCGGCCGCACCGCCGCAGCACGCGAACGAGCCTGACGATCGAGGGAGTGACGGACCATGCGGAACCAGCACCAGGAGCAGTACGAGAACCAGGGCCGGAACCAGAACCAGGGCCCGACGCACGACCGCGACCGCGACCGCGACAGAAGTGAAGGGCACGAGAACCGGCCCGACACTCCGCGGGCAGCGCGGGAACCGCACTCCGCGCACCCGACCGGGGAGCGGATCCACCCCGTCCCGGGTGCCGACCCGCGCGCGGAGGTACCGGCCGGTCCCCCGCTCACGCCGCCATCGGCGGCTCCCGGCACCGTCCCGGCGCCCCGGGACCGGCGGGCGGACAGCGACCACGGATCCTGGGCCGCCACCGAGACCTGGGACGACGGTGCCGGCCGCCTCGACCCGGCCGCTCCCGGCACCTCGGGCCCCACGAAGCACGACAGCGAGCACGACACCCACCTCACGCCCCACACGAACAACGCGCACGGCACGAACACCACGCACGCGCCGACGCCCACCCCTGAGACCGAGACCGGCACCGGCACCGGCACCGGCACGCAGAGCCCCACCAGCAGCACCAGCGACGGCCCGGACCGGGAACCCCTGATCCCCGCCGCCGACTCCACGGACTTCCGGGAGCGGTGGACCCGGATCCAGGTCGGCTTCGTCGACGATCCGCAGGAGGCCGTGCGGGACGCGGACGCCCTGGTGGCGGAGACGATGCGGCACCTGACCGAGAGCTTCGAGGAGCGCCGGAAGTCCCTGGAGAAGCAGTGGCAGGGCGGCGGTGAGGCCGCCACGGAGGACCTGCGCCTCTCGCTCCAGCGCTACCGGTCCTTCTTCGGCCGTCTCCTCGACACCTGAGCCACCGGGCGCACCCCGCCCCTTTCCCCATCCCCCCGTTCCCCCGTTCCCCTGTCGTCCTGGCCCGTAGTCGCACTACGGGCCAGGACGACAGGCCGTTCCAGGGGACGGCGCTGCTCTGCCGGGCTTCCGGCGGGCCGCCCCCACGGGCTTCCTAGCGTCCGTCCGTACCGGCTTCGATCCGCGCCGGCGCGACCCGGTCCGGGGCGACGGGGGCCGCCGGGTCCACGACGGCGGTCAGCACGGTCGCCACGACCGCCCCCGCCAGCCCGAGCGCGGCCGCCGCGCGGACCCGTGGTGGCACGGCCGAGAGCAGGGGCGGGGCCGCCGGTTTGCGGTGCCGGGCACGCGGCCGCGTCCGCACCGCATCGGACGGCGCACCGTCCGGCGGACAGGCGTCCGGCGGATGGGCGGGCGGCGGCGGGTACGGCCCGGAGGACACGGAAACCACGCCGGCGCCGGAGACGGTGGAGACGGGGGAAACCGCAGGGACGGCGGAAACGGCAGGGACGGCGGAAGCAGCGGAGCTGGGCACGGCGGAACGGTCCTTTCACGGACGGCGGGACGGACGACCTGTCAGAAGGCGAAGCACTCGCTGTGGACGCGGTCGGCCGGGACCCCGGCCCGGAGCAGCGCCGTGACGGCGGCGGCGGTCATGCCGGGTGGCCCGCAGAGGTAGACGTCGTGTTCGGCGAGGTCGGGGAGCAGCCCGCGGAGGGCGGCCGGGGCCAGCGGGTCGTACGGGCCGTCGGAGGGGCCGAGCAGGTAGTGCAGCCCGGCTTGGCGGGCCGCGGCGATGGCTTCCAACTCGGCCCGCAGTACGAGGTGTTCCTCGGTTCCGGCGCGGTAGAGGAGGGTGAGGTCGCCGGGTCCGCCGGGCAGGGTCTCGAAGAGGGCGCGCAGCGGGGTGATGCCGACGCCGCCCGCGATGAGCAGCACCTTGGGGCGGGTGCGGCGGGCCGCGGTGAGGGCGCCGAAGGGGCCGGTGGCGATGACGCGGGTGCCGGGACGGAGGCGGCGGACCCGGCGGGAGTGCCGACCGAGGGCCTTGACGGTGATGCGGAGGGTGTCGTCGGCGGGCGGGGCGGAGAGGGAGAAGGGCAGGGCGGTGTGCCAGAGCCCGGGGTGGAGGAACCGCCAGCGGAAGAACTGGCCCGGCAGGGCGCGGAGTTCTCCGAGGGCTTCGCCGCGGATGAGGACGGAGACCACACCGGGCCCTTCGTCGCGGACGGCGGCCACGCGCAGCGGGTGGCGGAGGGCCTGTCGGAGCGGCAGGAGCACCCGGTACCGGACGAGCAGCACGGCGACGATCGCATGGGCGAGGGCCCAGAACCAGCCGAGGGCGGCCAGGTCGGGTCCGGCGAGTTGGTGGACGAAGCCGAGGGCGGCGGCCGGGTACACGGTGAGGTGGACACGGCGCCACAGCTCGTGGGAGAGGCGTCGGCGGACGGCGCGGGCGGAGCTGAGGCCGACGGCGGCGAGGAGGGCGCCGGCGGCGGTCGCGGCGGCGAGGGCCGGGTAGCCGAGGAGGCCGTGGACGGCGCCGATCAGGTCGAGGCCCTCGTGGACGGCGTACCCGAGCAGGGCGAAGAGGGCGTGCGCGAGGACGAGGAGCAGGGCGTAGCGGCCGGTGACGGCGTGGAGCCGGGCCAGTCGGTCGGCGCCCACTCCGTGCTCGACGGCGGGGACCCGGGCCATCAGGAAGAGCAGGACGAGGACCCCGTATCCGGCGAGGAGTCCCGTGAGGTGGGCGGCCGTGGCGAACAGCGCGTCGGGGCGGGCGGAGGGGTGGACCTGGACGGCCCACAGGAGGACGACGGCGGCGGCCCCGCCCCGGATCCCGCGCCCGGTCAGCCGTTCGATGTCACGCATGAGCGGCACTCTATGCAGGTCAGATGGGGTGTGGAGGCCCGTACGGGGCCCCTTAAGGCTGCCTTGAGGCGGGGATCAAGAACCCTTGAGCCGGGCCCGTTCCGGCGGGCCGGGAGCGAGGTTCCGGCGGGCCGGGAGGCGAGCGGCGGACGGCCCGTTCCGCAGGGTGCGGTCCGCCCCCCCTTCGAAGGTCCCGGCGGCCGTGGACGAAGATCGTGGGCGAACTGAGTACTCCTACTCTGTTCGCGGTGTCCGCGCGTGCCCAGGCTGAGCGTCGAACGGACCACCCGTCGAACGGGCCTCGCGTCTCACGGACCACCCGTCGATCGGGCCACCCGTCGGACGGGCCGCGCGCCGGACGCCGCGGATCTTCAGAGGGACTTGCGATGGAACACCCCGAACACCCCCTACAGCTGCGCTCGGCGACGGCCGCCGACCGGGACTGGATCCACGGGCTGCGGCACCGGGTCTACGCGGAGGAGCTGGGCCAGCACCCGGTGAACGACTCCGGGCGGCTGAGCGACGGGCTCGACGGGGACAACGTGTACCTGGTGGCCGCGCGCGGGGAGGACCGTCTCGGCTTCGTCAGCCTCACCCCGCCGTGGGTCGGCCGCTACGCGCTGGACAAGTACCTGACGCGCGAGGAACTGCCGCTGCTGTCGGAGGACTCTCCGTTCGAGGTGCGGATCCTGACGGTGGAGGAGCGCTGGCGCTCCACCGCGGCGGCGCCCCTCCTGATGTACGCGGCGCTGCGTTGGGTGGCCGCGCGGGGCGGCCGGCGGGTGGTGGCGATGGGCCGCACCGAGCTGTTGGACATGTACCTGGCCGCCGGGCTGGAGCCGGTGGGGCGGACGGTGCGGGCGGGCGCGGTCTCCTTCGAGGTGCTGACCGGGGCGGTGGCCGGGCTGACCCGTACGGTCCTGGAGCGGCACGGCAGGACCCTGGAGCGGCTGCGCGCGGACCTGGACTGGCGGCTGGACGCGGACTTCGCGCCCCGCGCGGACGGCTGCGAGCACGGCGGCGCCTTCTTCACCGCGATCGGTACGGACTTCCGGACCCTGGAGCGCCGTCACGAGGTGGTCGCGGCGGACGTGCTGGACGCCTGGTTCCCGCCGTCCCCGAAGGTCACCGCGGCGCTCACGGCGGATCCGGGGTGGGCGGCCCGGACCTCGCCGCCCACGGGCGCGGAGGGGCTGCTCGCGGAGATCGCCGCGGTCCGCGGGCTGCCGGTGGGGTCCCTCGCCGTAGGAGCCGGTTCCTCCGACCTGATCTTCCGGGCGTTCGGCCGGTGGCTGACGCCGCAGAGCCGGGTGCTGCTGGTGGACCCGGGCTACGGCGAGTACGCGCACGTCACGGAGCGGGTGATCGGCTGCCGGGTGGACCGGCTCGCGCTGCGCCGCGAGGACGGCTGGCTGCTCGACCCGGCCCGGCTCGCCGCCGCGACCGCGGACGGGCGGTACGACCTCGTGGTGGTGGTCAACCCGAACAACCCGACGGGCCGCCACGCCCCCGCCGAAGGGCTGCGGGCCGTGCTGGCGGGAGCGCCCGCGCGGACCCGCTGGTGGATCGACGAGACGTACCTGGGCTACGTGGACCCCGCGGAGTCGCTGGCCGGGACGGCCGCGACGGACCCGCGGGTGGTGGTGTGCACCTCCCTGTCGAAGATGTACGCGCTGTCGGGGATGCGGGCCGCCTACCTGGTCGCCGACCCGGAGACGGCCGGGGAGCTGCGGCGGTGGACGCCGCCGTGGCCCGTGAGCCTGCCCGCCCAGCTGGCGGCGGTGACGGCGCTGCGCGACCCCGGCCACTACGCGGAGCAGTGGGCGCGGACCGCCGTGCTCCGGCGCGGGCTCGCCGACGGGCTGTCGGCGCTGGCGGGCTTCGAAGCGGTCGAGGAGGGCGTGGCGAACTTCCTCACGGTGACCCTGCCGACGGCCGGGCCGAGCGCGGCCGCGCTGGTCCGCGCGTGCCGCGGGCACGGGGTGTACCTGCGGGACCTGTCCCCGATGTCCCCGGTGTACGAGGGCCGGACCTTCCGCGTGGCGGTCCGGGACACGGCGGAGAACGCCCGGATCGTGGCGGCCTGCCGGGCGGCCCTGGAGGCCCTGCGCCCGGAGCCGTCGGCTCCGGCGGCCCCGGCCCCGGTACCCGCCCCCGGCGCTACCTATGCCACGGCTCCGGCTTCGGCCCCGGCCCCGGCTCCGGCTCCGGCGGACCGGGGCGGCCGGTGAGCACGGTGTCGGCGCTGACGGTGTCGGCTCTGGCGGGGACGGCCGGCACGGTGACCGTGGCCGGTCTGGTCCCCTGGCTGGGCGGCGCGCTGGCGGTCGGCGGGGTGGCGGTCGCCGCGTCCCGGCGGCGCGAGCTGATGGTCCGCTGGTGCGCCTGGGCGGTCGGCGTGCCGCTGGTCACGGGCGCGTTCTGGCTGGGCCCGCCCGGCATCGCGGTGCTCGCGGCCGTGGTGGGCGTGGTCGCGACGGCCGAGTACGGCGGGCTGCTGCGGCTGAGGACGGCGGACCGGATCGTGCTCGGCACGGCGGTCGTCGGGCTGGTCCTGACGGCCTGGCTGGCCCCGGAGCAGCTGCTGCGGGCCGGAGCGGTGTGCGCGCTCGCGATCGCCGCGGTCCCCCTGCTGTCGGGGGACGCCGAGCACGGACTGCGGCGGCTCGGGGCGGGCCTGCTGGGGCTCGTGTGGCTGGGTGTGCTGGCCGGTCTGGTGCCGGCCGGCGCGTCGGGGCTGGTGCTGTTCGTGGCGGTGTCGATCGCCGACATCGTGGCGTACGCGGTGGGCCGCCGCACGGGCGGGCCCCGGCTCTCCCCGCTCTCGCCCGCCAAGCGGTGGAGCGGCACCCTGGCCGGGGCGGCGGCCGGCCTCCTGGTGCCGGCCGCGCTGTCCTGCCTCACCTGGCAGATGGCGGTGGCCGTGGCGGTGGGCGGCCCCCTCGGGGACCTGCTGGAGTCGATGGTCAAGCGGGGGGCCCGGGCCAAGGACGCGGGCAGCTGGCTGCCCGGCTCCGGCGGCCTGCTCGACCGCGTCGACTCGCTGCTCCTCGCCCTCGCGGTGCTGCTGGTCCTCAGCTGAGGCCGGGCCGGCGGGGGCCGGAGGTCCCGGACCTCCGGCAGGGGCCGTAAGGACCACGGAGCGGGTCGGGGTAGGGTCGTGCGGCCGGTGTGAGACCGGGGTCACACTCCCTACCGTGGAGGGTGGGGAGCAAGCCCGTGGGTACCGTCTGGAGGCCACCGTGCACAGCCGTCGTCGTGTGGACATCGTCCTGCCCGCCACCGCGTCCTCCGCCGGACCGGCAAGGCGGGCGGTGGCCTCGGTGGTCACCGAGCCGGAGCTGTTGGACGACGCCCGGCTGCTGGTCTCCGAGGCCGTGGCCAACGCCGTGGAGCACGCGGAGGGCGGCCCGGTGCGGCTGGTCGTGGACGTGGACCCCGACACCGGCCAGGTGGTCTGCGCGGTACGGGACTGCTCGCCGGCCCTGACCGCCGCGGAGCCCACGGCCCCGGGCTGCGCCGAGCGGGAGTCGGGCCGCGGTCTGGCTCTGGTCGCCGCGCTGAGCCGGGCCTGGGGCTTCGCCACGGACGGTACGGGCAAGTGGCTGTGGTTCCGACTGGGTCCCGCGCCGGTGGACCCCGCCCCGGCACCGGCCCCCTGCCAGGTCGTGGCCCCCTCCCCGACGGCCGGGCCCTCTTCGCCGGCCGCACCCTCCTCGACCGCCGTCTCCAGCCTCGTGCCCGCGCAGCCCACCCGTTCTTCCGCGACCCGCCCCGGGGCCGCCCGGGCCCGGGCCGTGCGGGCGGGTACCGCCGCCCGTACGGGCGCGACGCCCCGGACCGGCGGGGAGGTCATCCTCCCGGGGTGCCCCCGATGAAGTCCTTCAGCCGGTCCATCAGGGTGCGCCGGCCGGGCGGGTAGCGGCGCAGGGCGCGGCGGGCGCGGGAGGAGTCCGGGGGGTAGCGGCGGCGGGCCCAGGGCGAGTCCGGTTTGGCCAGGCGCAGGCAGGCGACCAGGGCCACGAAGGGCACCATGAGCCCGATGATCCCGAACGCGGTCTTGCCCTTGAGGATGGCGATGACGGCCAGGACCACGTCCATCAGCACGATGAGGACGAAGGTGACGCGGGCGACGGTCCCCGAGCCGGAGCCGCTGTCGGAGAACGGGGTGAAGCCGGCCACGAGCAGCAGGCCCACGGCCGCCGCGAGGAAGGCCGCGTCGACGGATTTCCGGCCTTCCTCGGCCCAGTACACGTCCTCCATGTGGAGCCAGAGGGCGAACTCGTCGAGGGTGAGGGCGGCGCCGGCGCCGAACATGACGGCGAGGATCTGGAGCCCGGGCGGGTCCGGCCGGTTCACGAACTCGATGGCCCCGGCGATCAGCATCAGCAGGATGCCGTGGACCTGGTGGTGGATGTGGGTGCCGCCGACCTTGACGTTGCCGAAGGGGCCGCGGCCGGCGCGGATCATCCGGGTCACCACGCGGGTGGCGACGAACGTGACGATGAAGGCGCCCACCATCCACAGGCCGACCCCGTGGTGCGGCAGGCTGATGTCCAGCTCGAACTCGACGTCCGGGTCGTCCCCGGACCCCGCCCGCATACCGACGACCATGGCACCATCATCGGCCCGCCGGCCCGATTCCACCCGGAGGGACCCGCCCGACGCCCGGCCGGGTCAGCCCGGGGCGGGGGTGCCGAGCAGGGACCGCAGGGAGGGGTCGGCCATGAGCTTGGCGGCGGGTTCGGGGCGGTCGGCGGCGCCGGCCGGGTCCGTGGTCCAGTCCGGGTGGCCGGGCATGGCGGGGACGGTGGTGCCGTACAGCCAGTCGCGGAGGAAGCGGGCGGCTTCGGGGCCGGCGACCCGTTCGGTGGTCCGCAGGTAGTCCTCGGTGCCGGGCGAGGCGTCCCGGTACCGGGCGATGAAGGCGGTCTCGATGCGGCGGAAGGTCTCCTCGCCGACCTTCTGCCGCAGGGCGTAGAGCGCGAGGGGGCCGCCCAGGTAGACCTGGTCGCCGTGGACGGCGGCCTCGTCCACCGGCCGGGCCACCGGGCCGTACCGGGCGCGGTGGGCGTCGGCGGCCCGGTAGACGGTCCGCATGGCCTCGGCCATGGTGCGGGCGCCGGTGCCGGAGGGCCAGCCGTTCCCGTAGCGGTAGAGCAGCGCGTAGTAGTTGGCGTGCCCCTCGCTGAGCCAGTTGTCGGACCAGGTGGCGGGAGTGATGCTGCCGCCGAACCAGGCGTGCACGAGCTCGTGCACCAGGTGGGGGCCGATGACCTCGGGGCGGGTGCGTCCGGCCAGGTGGGAGGGGTCGTACAGGGTGAGGGTCTGGGTTTCCAGGCCGGTGAAGCGGAACGGTTCGGGGGCGGAGGTGTCGGCGGCGAGGATGCCGTACGCCTCCAGGGGGAAGGGGCCGAGCCGGTCGGGGGCGGTCAGCCAGTCCAGGTGCTCGGCGGTGAGCCCGAGGGCGTACGCGAACCGGTCGCGCTCGCCGCGCGGCACCACGTGGCGGAGGGGCACCCCGGCCTCGGTGCCGCCGGCCAGCACCTCGTAGCGGCCCGCCGCGATCTGAACCAGCTGCGTGGAGACGGGGTGCACGGTGCGGTAGCGGTGGGTGGTGCGGCCGTCGGCGGTGCGCTCGCCGGTCTTGAGGCCACTGGCCACGCCGATCAGGCCGGTGTCGGCCGGCACGGAGACGGCGATCGTGAAGCGGGCCTTGTCGGAGGGCACGTCGTTGCAGGGGAAGACGGTGTGCGCGCCGTCGGGCTGCGCGGCCAGGGCGAATCCGCCCCGGTCTCCCGTCCTGATCCAGCCGCGTCCCTCGGGCCCGGTGGCCCCGGGGTCCACGGTGTAGCTCACGCGGACGGCGGCGGTACGGCCGGCGGCGAGGGGCCGGGCGGGGGTGACGGTCAGTTTCTCGCGCTCCGGGTCGAGGGCGAAGGCGGCGGGGGCGCCGTCCACGGTGATCCGGGTGACGGCGAGCCCGGCGGCGTCGAGGGCGAGGGCGGTGAGCGGCCGGTCGGGGACGGCGCTGATCACGGCGGTGGCCCGGACGGGGCCGGTGGGGTCCTCGGGGTGGTGGTCGAGGGCGAGGTCGTAGGCGGCCACGTCGTAGCCCTCGTTCCCCAGCCCCGCGAACGGGCCGTCCGAGGTGCCCCGGGTGGCGGTGGAGGGCCTGGTGGTGAAGGAGGTGGCGGCGAAGGGGGCGGGGGTGCGGGGTGGTGCGTCGGCGGCCGGTGCGCGGGCCGGTAGGGCGGCGACCGCGAGGGCGGCCGTCGCGAGGAGGACCGCGGTACGGGGAAGGCGGCGCACCCTCCCATTCTTCGCCCGTGCCGCGGCCCCGGCACCCCGGCCGCCGCCGCCAGGGGGTGCCGGGGCCGCGGGGTCGGCGGCCCGGGCGGGCTACTTCGGCATCAGGACGGTGTCGATGATGTACACGGTGCCGTTGGCGGTCTTGACGTTGCCGCAGACCACGTTGGCGGTGTCGTTGACCTTGTACGACTCACCGGAGCCGGTGGTGGTGATCATGCCCTTCTGGAGGGTTTCGAAGGAGCCGTTCTCCAGCTGCTTCGGGGTG
>NZ_JBEOSD010000037.1:0-58094 GCF_040302735.1 Streptomyces sp. NPDC097619
GCCGTCCGGCGGGAAGCCGGTCGGCCCGGGTCGGGGGTTCCCGCCCCGGCCCGGCGGTGGGCCGGAGCGGGGCGGGAACGAGTCCGGCGCGGGATCCGCGTCGGTCGGTGCCGTGCGGCGTCAGCGGTTGCCGTGCGACGGGTGGACGGTGATCAGCGGGACCCAGTACGGGATGCCCCACTTCTTGCCCTTCCAGATGCCGAACCGGATGGCGACGCCCCAGCCCGGTGCCTTGCGCGCGGCGTCGATGATCTTGCCGAGCGTCTTGGCGCCCCAGCCCAGCGCCTGGAGGGCGACGGAGAGGGCCTTGCCCACCGGGTGCGGGATGTACCCGACGAACCGGCTGAGGATCTTGGCGACGGCACCGCCGGCCTTGAGGGCCTTGGCGAGCTTCTTCGCCTGGGAGTCGCGCAGGTAGTACGACCAGACCTTGCTCCAGCCACGGCCGTCGAGGTCCGCCATCGTAATGGGGTCGACGGGGTAGCCGTAGTAGTTCGGCGAGCCGGCCGGGACCGGGTCGACGGACAGGAAGCGGCCCGTGGACGCGTTGTACACGCGCTGGCCCATGAGCGTCAGACCGGTGAGGGTCTCGCTGGAGCGCTGGTTGCCGCCGAGCCACCCGTAGCGGGTGGAGGGCTGGCCGTCCCGGGCGTTGCCGTACTCGTCGTTGTCCAGCACCTGCGGGGCGTCGGCCGGGTCCAGCGGGAGCTGGAGGGCGACGTCGCCGTGGATGTTGGTCAGCTGGAGGACGACGCCGCCCTGGGCGCCGGTGGTGGCCGTGAGCAGACCGCTCGCGTTCTCGACGTTGCGGGTCAGCGCGCCGGTGGCCACGTCCTCGACGATCCAGCGCGGGTTGTCGCTCTGGCCGTCGTAGTGGTTGAGCTTCTGCTGCTCCTGCGTCCACGTGCCGTCGATCTGGTTCTCGACCGTCCAGCCGCGGAAGCGGAGGGAGGCGTCGAGGGTCCACGTCTGGCGGTTGGCGCCGGAGGTCTGACGCTGGACCAGGTCGTTGGCGAAGTAGTCGAGCGTGCTGCCGGGCAGCGCGGTGGTGCGGCCGAAGGCGTCGTAGGTGTAACCGGAGTCGACCAGACGGTCGCCCGTGTCGTACCCGTACGTCTTGGCGGTGCCACCGGTGGTCGGGCAGGCGGCGCCGGCGGCGCCCTCCGCCGTGGTCAGCCCGGTGCGGTTGCTGCGCTTGTCGAAGGCGTACGACCGGGTGGTGCACACGTCGCCGACGCTGTCGTTCACCTTGGTGAGGCGTCCGGCGCGGTCGTAGGAGTAGTCCTGGGCGGACCAGCCGGAGTGGCTGAGCGCCTGACCGTGGGCCGAGCGGCCGATGCTGTCCGAGTAGACCATCAGACCGTCGCTGTCGCGGGTGTAGACCCGCTGCAGGCCGGCGCCGGTGGAGTCCTCACGGACGTTCAGGGTGTAGCCGCCGGGCAGCTTCTCCGTGGCCACGCCGCCGTCGGCGTCGTAGACGGTGGAGAACGTACCGGCGATCGAGTCGGTGGTGCCGGTGACCAGACCGCGCGGCTCGGCGTTGTGGTCGTACGCGTAGGTGACGGTCGACGGAGCGGAGTCCGAGGACTTGACCGGCCGGTTCAGCAGGTCGTACTCGAAGGTGGTGGTGCCGCCGTCGGCGTCCGTGTACGAGATGAGCCGGTCGAGCTTGTCGTACTGCTGGGTGATGGTGCCGCCGGTGGGCGAGATCGTCTTCACGACGTTGCCGCTGTGCGGGTCGTACTCGAAGGTGCGGTCCGGCACCGCGGTGCCCACGCCGCCGGTGGTCTTCACCGAGCTGGGGCGACCGGCGTTGTCGAACTCGGTGACGGTGGTGCGGGTGACGCCGTTGGCGCTCTCGGAGACCTTGGAGACCTCGCCCCACCAGTTGTACTCGACGGTGCGGCCCGGCAGCTCGGCCGGGTTGGTGCCGCCGCCGGTGGTCGCGGCCGCGGGGCCGCTGTAGCAGGGCAGGTCGGCCCACTCCGGGCGGCCGGCGCAGGCGCCGGTGCCGGTGGCGGACCAGTAGTTCGTCACGAAGGTGGCCGCGTCCGAACCGTTGGAACCGGGGCGGATCGACTTGGTGACCCGGCCCTGCGCGTCGGTCTCGGTGGCCGTGGTGATCGCCAGACCCGCGGGGTCCTGGATCGTCTTCGTGGTCAGGCCCTTGACCCAGTCGTACACCGTCTGGGTGGCGCGCGCGTCGGCGTGCAGCGTCGGGTGCAGCAGGAGCTGGGCGCCCTTGGTGACCTTGGTGACCTGGTCCTGGACGGTCGCGCTGCCGTCGGTGGGACGGCCCGCGTCGTACTCGTTGACGGTCCAGCCGCGGGCGACGACGGAGGAACCGGCGGTCGCCACGGTGCTGCTGCCCGACTTGAGGTCCTCGGCCAGCTCGATGCGGTGCAGCGGGCCGAGCTCGTGGAGCTCACGGGTGCCCTTGGCGTCGAACACGGAACGGCTGGCGAGCAGTTCCGCCCGCTCGGCGCCGGCCATCCCGTTGATGCCGAGGTCGGCCAGCAGGGCCTTGTCGGCGTCGGTGACGCCCAGGGCCAGCGAGCGGTTGCCCGCGGTCAGTTCGCGGACGATGTTGCCGTGGTGGTCGTACTCGGTGGAGGAGACGTGACCGCCGGGCTCGGCGGAGTTCACCTCGCGGCCCGAGGCGTTGGTGTAGGTGATCCGGGCGCGCTTGTAGTCCGTCGCGGTGAGCGCCGAACCGGCGTGGCCGGAGGGGACGGAGTCCGCCGGGAAGACGGCGGTGGCGTCGGTCGGGGCGTCGGTCTGACCCCAGGCCTTCACGTCCGTCGGACCCAGCTTGTACGGGGCGGCGGCGCCGGTCAGCGGCACGTCGTAGACGACGCTGGTGGCGGCGGTGCCCTCCTCCACGTCGGCCGTGCCCTGCTTGAGGCCCTTGCGGGTGGCCTTCAGCAGCATGCCCTCACCGGCGGTGGCGGCGTTGCCGGCCTTGCCGTAGGTGAAGTCCCAGGGGATCTCCGACTGCGGGTGGTACCAGGTGACGCGGCCCGCGGAGTCGTAGGAGTACTGGGTCTGCATGCCCTGGTTCAGGTGCGGGTTCCACGCCTGGCGCAGCCGGCCGCTCGCGTCGTAGCGGTAGGTCGCGATGGCCTGCGAGGTGGCGTTCGCCGCGCCGCCCCAGGTGGACCAGAGGCGGATCTCCTTCACCTGTCCGGCGAAGTCGCCGAAGTCGGCGCCCGTGGAGTGCCCGGTGGCGGTGGTGGTGTTCGCGTACACGAACTCCAGGGAGCGGCAGCCCTTGGTGGCCGGGGCCGTGGTGCAGGTCTGCGCGGAGACGGCGGAGGTCGGCGCGATGATCCGCTTGGGGCGGGCCAGCTGCTTGCCGTCGACCGTCACGGCCTCGGAGACCACCGTGGTGGTGGCGTGGTCCAGGCCGCCCTTGGTGGCGCTGGTCATCGGCCAGTTCAGGCCCGCCGCGTCGGCCTTGGCGAAGGTGACGGTGGCGCCGTCGTTCTCCTTGAGGGTGAACGAGCCGGTCAGGGAGCCGGTGAGGACCAGCTCCTCCGAGCCGGGCTCGGCCTTCCAGCCGTTGCCGGAGGTGGCGGTGAAGCCGACCTCCTCACCCGTGTTGTCGACGACGGCGACCGAGGTGGCGGAGGTCTTCTTGACGTACGACCACCGGGTGTCGGTCAGCTCGGCGACGGTGCCGGAGGTCCACTCCTTGCCGAAGATCGGCGCCTGGCCGTCCTGGATGCCGCTCGCGCCGGGACGCCGGGAGGACGCGGAACGCGTCACCGACATGTCGAAGGCGGAGGCGTCCGTCTCGGTGAGGGAGAAGTCACCGGTCAGCTGGTTGAGGGTGCCCGGGCCGACGGAGGTCAGCGGGGCGTCACCGGCGATCCGGTCCACGGTGATCGTGTGGTGCGGGGAGTAGGTGTACCCGGTGCCGCTGGTGAAGCCGGCCCGCACGTCGATCGCACCGTCGGTGGCGAGGGTGTCGGTGATGTTCCAGGTCAGACCGATGGGCTTGCCCGCGGGAGCGGAGGCCGGCCAGCCGGAGATCGTCGACCCGTCGGACGCCTTGCGGACGTCGGCGACGGGCACGTCCTTCCAGGTGTCCGTCTCACCGCGGCGGTACTGGTACACGACGCCGGTGTGGTTGTCCTTGCCCTCGGCGGACAGGCCCACCCGGCGGGCCGGGCGCTCGCCCTCGCCCGGGGTGAGCAGCGCGGAGCCGCCACCCGCGGAGAAGGTGTAGGAGGTCTCGGCCGAGGTGTTGCCCGCGGCGTCGCGGGTGCGCGCCTTGAGGGTGTGCTCGCCGGCGCCGAAGGTCAGCGAACGGGTCACGGCGGCCGTGGTGGCGACCGTGGTCCAGGCGGCACCGTCCAGCGAGTACTGGACGTCCTTCACGTCGCCGGCCGGCGGGGTGAAGGTGAAGTCACCGGTGAAGTTGCCGTTGCCGTCCGGGGTGCCGGACCACTGGCCCGCCGGGAACTGCGTCGAGGAGACCGTCGAGGCGGCCGGGGCGGTGGTGTCCACCGTGAAGGTCTGCCAGGCCGACCAGCCGCCGTTCCACGCCTGGCCGTCGTAGACGGCTGCGCGCCACTTGTACTGGCCGGGGGCCAGTGCCGTGGTCGGCGTCCACGGGGCGTTGGTGCCCGAGGCGACGAACGCGGAGGTGCCGGTCTGCAGGGCCGCGGTGCCGGTCGGCGTCCAGATCTCGTACGAGAGCCGGACGGTGTTGCCGTCGGCGTCGGTGGCCTTGCCCGTGAGGGTCGGCGTGGTGTCGTTCGTCGACACGCCGGTCAGCGGGGAGACCGGGCTCGCCACGCCGGGCTTGGTGTTGTACGTGACCGACATGTACGGCGTGTTCGTGGCCGCGTTGCCGGAGTTGAAGCGCTTCCAGCCGTAGGCGTCGGCTTCGTCGGTGGCGCGGATGCCGAGCGTGTTGTTGCCGTTGCCGTTCGCGGCCCAGGCGGCGGCGAGGGCGGTGACGTTCTGACTCACCCAACCGTCGTTGCAGGCCGAGGAGAAGCCCTTGGTGGAGGTGGTCGACGCCCACTTCTTGTTCCAGCCGGGCTGCGCCGTCCAACGGGTGGCGGTCGAGGGCACGCCGGTGTCCCAGACCTCCCAGCCCTTGGCCGTGCAGGACCACGAGTGGTGGTTCCACAGGTTGAGCTTGGCGTCGATGATCTGCTTGCCGCTGATCTTCGACATGGGGAAGGTCAGGAAGGAGCGGGCGACCTGGCCGGAGCCGTTGTTGCCGAGCTTCAGCTCGGTCTGCGCCGACACGTCCGTGGCGTAGCCCTGCTGGACGAAGGTGTCGAAGCCGACGCCGATGCTGACGGCCGGGTCGATGGTGACCGGGAACTTCGTCTCCGGGTCCGCCAGGAACTTCGCGTCCGGGGTCAGCGTCAGGTCGATCGCGTCGCCCTTCTGCGTGACCTTCAGGCCCACGTCGACGATGTTCTTGTGGTCGCCGGACTTCGGGTCCACGGCGGCGTCCCACATGACGGGCGCCGGCAGCACGCCGACCTGCTCGCCCGTCTTCGCGTCCAGGAACGTGACCGAACGGTCCTTGTTCGCGCGGGCCTTGATGCCCTTCGCGGCGAGCGTGAGCGTCACTGAGCCGTTGGCCGCGATGGCGCTGCGGTCCTTCAGCTCCAGGAACTGCTCGAAGCCGGTCCGGGTCGACTCGACGATCAGGTCGGTACGGGTCAGCGCGTCCACGTACCGCGCCGTCGTGCCCTCGATCTTCGGCTCGGGCAGCGCACCGCGCCAGCCGATGTCGAGGCGCTTGCCGTCCTCGCCGAGCGAGATCAGCGGGGTGGAGGGGGTCTCGTCGGCACCGGGCGCACCGGCCGCCCTCATCTTGGCGGCCTTCGCGGCGGGCGTACGACCGGCCAGCTTCAGACCGAGGGGGTGCGCCTTGGCGCGCAGCCCGCCCCCGGTGGCCGGCACGAGCTCCACGTCGATGTTCTGCCAGGCGCCCGAGGCGTCCTGGTAGCGGATCGGGCCGCTGGCGGCCTCGACGGTCGTGCTGCCGTCGGGGTTGGCGAAGGTCGACGCGTTCTCGGTGCGCTCGGAGAGCGCCTCGACGCGGTGACCCGACAGCCGGGCGGCGACCTGGGCGGAGGCCAGGTCCTTCGCCGACTTCGCGTAGGTGACGGGCTTCTGGGGCGCGGCCGGGGCCTTGCCCCGGTTCAGCGCCACGGCCTGACCGGTGGTCGCGACGACCACCGCGGTCTCCAGCGCCATCAGCGTGGCCATCGCCATGGCCACACGCGGCAGGGTCCGGCCCCGGCGGGACGCGCCTCTGCCCTGTGCAAGGGATATGAGCGGGGCGGAGTGCCCTGCCCCTTCCCCCGTACGACGGTTCATGTGAATGCCTTCCTGGCACACGAGAGCGTTTGTCTCGCGGCCCGCGCATCCTCACATCACGGCGGGGGAAACGGGAGGGGAGTGAAAAGAGCAGGTCAGAGGCGGGGAAGAGCACGCTGCGCAGCAAGTTGATCAATCATCAACAACCATTTGGGGGTTTTACGTCCTCTTGACTCTCACCCAAAGTGATCATGGAATCTTTGCTTCCGCCTCGACACGCCGAAGGGCGGAGGCGCGACCGACATGTGATCGTTACCAAAGGTGGGGGAAAGCTCAAACCTTCCTCAAAACCGCCGTGGGGCGCGCGGTTCGAAGAGCGGCCTTCCTCCCGTGAGGACGCCGGCGCGCCGGTGGCGGTTGCGCCGGAACCGGTTCCGGTTCCACGGGGCGGCACGGACGGCCGTTGCACACGCGACGGACACCGCGTCCGTTCTGCGGCACCCCGTACGAACCTCCTCCTACGGACGGAACTCGGGCAGGTCGCGGAGCTGCCGGCGCGAGGTCAGCCCGAGCTTGCGGAAGATGGCGCGCAGGTGCGCGTCGACCGTCCGCGGGCTCAGGAACAGCTTCGCCGCCACCTCCTTGGAGGTCGCCCCCTCGGCCACCAGACGCGCGATGTGCACCTCCTGCAGGGTCAGCTCGTCGGAGGGCTTCGCGGTGCGCTTCCGCGCCTGCTCACCGGTGGCGCGCAGCTCCCCGGCGGCCCGTTCCGCGAACGCCTCGACCCCCAGCTCCGACAGGGCCTCGTGCGCCCGTCGCAGCTCCGCGCGCGCGTCGCGCCGCCGCCCCTGCCGACGCAGCCACTCCCCGTACAACAGTCGTGCCCTGCCCCGGTACACGGCCAGGGACTCGTCCCCGAGCAGGTCGACGGCCTCCCGGTAGGCGTCCTCGTCCCCGGTGACCAGGGCCCGGGAGTACGCCTCGACCCCCAGGCCCCAGGGGTGCCCGCCCGCCCGGGTCCGCTCCCGGAGGGCCGCCAGCGCCTCGGCGGCCGTGTCGGTCTCCCCGAGGCGTACGGCCGCCTCCACCAGCTCCGGCAGGGCGAGCCCGGCGGTGCCGACGCTCCCTGCCCCGACGGCCCGCCGGGCAGCGGCGAGCGCGGCGGACCAGTCGGCCAGGCCGTTGCCGAGCACGGCCGACGCCCACTGCACGCTCAGGCTCATCCGCCGGTCCACCGAGCCGAACAGCTCCAGCGCCTCCCGGCGCCGCCCGCGCAGCGCCGCCAGGTGCAGGCGCGGATACACCAGGGGAGCCGCGCCGGTGCCGTCGGCGATCGCCTCCTCCTCGGAGATCAGTTCCGCCGCCGCGCCGAACTCGCCCCGGTGCACGGTCGTCGTCGCGAGCATCGCCAGCCCGACGGGCAGGGCGTGGAAGGACCCCGCCCGGCGACCGGCCTCGACGGCCCCGGCGGCGATGCCGCACATGCCGGAGAAGTTCCAGAACTCGGCGGCCAGCAGGTAGCCCAGCGACGGCCGGGAGGCCCACACCGGGTCCTCCGGCGTCCCGACCAGCGGTCCGAGAACGGCTCCGGCGGCCCGGTGGCCCGCATCGACCAGCGCCGTGACCCCCTCGATGACGCGGGCCTCGGCGGAATCCGATCCCGCCGGCAGCGGCAGCACCCGGACGGCCGCCACCACCGCGTCGAGTCCGCCGAGCAGGACGCCCATCTCCACGGCGTCCAGGGCGCACGCGCGGGCCCGCTCGGGATCGACGGCCGTCAGCCGCTCCGCCGCCCGCAGCAGCGGGGCCGTCGGACCCTCGTCGCCGCGACGGCGCACGAAGGACAACTTGCCGCGCAACAGGTCCGCCCGCGCGGCACGCACCGGATCGTCCCCCGTCACCGTGGACAGCAGGGACGCCGCCGCCTCGAACTCGCCCGCCGACAGCTTGGCCCGGGCCGCCGCCAGGGAGCGTTCGGCCCGCCGATCCGGCTGCGCGGTCAACTCCGCCGAGCGCTCCAGGAAGGCCGCCGCGGCGGCGGCCCCGCCCCGCTCGTGGGCACGGGCCGCCGAGGCTTCGAGCGCCGCGGCCACCTCCTCGTCGGGTCCCGAGCTCGCCTGCGCCCGGTGCCAGGCCCGACGGTCGGGGTCCGCCACCGGATCGGTGGCGGCGGCCAGGGCCCCGTGCGCCCGCCGCCGGTCCTCGGGGGTGGCCGCCCGGTAGGCCGCGGAACGGGCCAGCGGATGGCTGAAGCGGATCCGGGTCCCGAACTCCACCAGCGGGGCGGACCCCTCGACGGCCGTCGCGTCGATGCCGAGCCGGTCGGCCGCCGCCCACAGCAGACCCGGATCCCCGAGCGGGTCCGCGGCCGCCACGGTCACCAGCAACCGGGCCGTCGGTGCGAGGAGTTCGAGCCGGGAGCGGAAGCTCTGCTCGATCACGGCGGGCACCGGACCGGGCTGGACGAACCCGCCGGCCATCCCGGCGGGTCCCGCCGTCCGCGGCAGCTCCACCAGCGCGAGGGGGTTGCCGCGGGCCTCGGCCAGGATCCGCTCCCGCACCCGCTCGTCCAGCGGCGCCCCGACGGCCGCCCCCAACAGGGTCCGCGCCTCCGTCTCGCCGAGCCCCTGGAGGTGGTGGGTGGGCAGCCCGGCCAGTTCCGGGCCGCCGCCCGTCTCGCGCGCGGCGAAGACCAGCACCACCGGCTCCGCGGTGACGCGGCGGGCCAGGAAGGCCAGGGCCTGCGCGGACGCGCGGTCCAGCCACTGCGCGTCGTCGACCACGCACAGCAGCGGCCGTTCGCCCGCGATCTCGGCGAGCAGCCCCAGGGCACCCACGCCGACCAGGAACGGATCCGGGGTGCCCGCGGCCAGGCCGAAGGCCACCTCCAGTGCCGCCCGGTGCGGGCCGGGCAGCGCCGCCGAGCGGGCCGCGACCGGAGCCAGCAGTTGGTGCAGCGCCGCGAACGGCAACTCCATCTCGAACTCGGCCCCGGAAGCCCCCAGGACGAGGAACCCGCCCGACCGGCGCTCGAGTTGCTCCAACAGCGCGCTCTTGCCGATGCCCGGCTCGCCGCGCAGGACCAGCGCACCCCCCTTGCCGTGGCGGGCCCCGTCGAGCAGGGCTTCGAGCCGACGTGTCTCGTGCTGACGGCCGATCAGAGGGGCGCCGTCCGTGTGCGTTCCGGGCATGATCCACAACCTATGCGGTCCCGCCCCGCGGAGGAATCGACGAACGAGCCGTTCCACCGCGGCCGCCGTCTCCGCCGCCCCCGGCCCTACGTACTCCGCCCCACCATCTAGGTGATGACCACCGACGCGAACCACGTCCGCCCGCCGCGAAGGTGGAGCCATGAACGACACCGCAACCCGCCCGGCCCGCACCGGCCCGGCACCGCGGACCGCCCGCGGCCCGAGCCCGCTGGCGGTCCTGGCCACGGCACAGTTCCTGGTCGTCCTGAGCGCCTCCATCGTCAACGTCGCCCTGCCGCAGATCCGGACCGGGCTCGCCCTGTCGGACGCGGGCCAGGCATGGACGGTCAACGCCTACGTGCTCGCCTTCGGGGCCCTCCTGCCCGTCGGAGGCCGCGCCGGGGACGTGTACGGCCTGCGCCGCACCTTCCTGACCGGCACCGGCCTCTTCGCCGCCGCGTCCCTGGGCGCGGCCCTGGCCCCCTCCGCCACCGTCATGATCGTCTGCCGGGCCGCCCAGGGCACCGGCGCCGCACTGCTGGCCCCCGCCGCCCTGGCCCTCGTCCTGACGCTCCACCCCACGGGCAGGGCGCGCGGCACGGCCCTCGGCGTCTGGGGCGCCGTCTCCGGAGCCGGCGGAGCGGCGGGCGTCCTCCTCGGCGGGGTCCTGACGGGACTGTACGGCTGGCGCGCGGTGTTCGTCCCGATGGTGCCCCTCGCCCTGGCGGTCCTCGCCGCCGGCCGGCTCCTCCCCGCCGCCGACCGGCCCCGCGGCGGCAGCCTGGACCTTCCGGGCGCACTCACCCTGACGGCCGGACTCACCGCCCTCACCTACGGCCTGACGGGACCTTGGGCGATCGCCCTGGCCGGGCCGCCCCTGCTCGCGGCGTTCCTCGTCCTCCAGCGCCGGGCCGCCGCCCCGTTGGTCCCGGCCCGCATGAGGGCGGTGGCCCGGCCCGGCCTGCTCATGGCCCTCCTCGGCGCGGTCTGGCTCGGCCTGTTCTACTTCCTGCCCCTGTACCAGCAACGCGTCCTGGGGTACTCGCCCCTGGAGGCGGGACTGACCCAACTGCCCCTCGCCCTGATGATCGCCCTGTCCTCCTGGGCCACCGGCAGGCGGGCCGGCCCCCGCGTCCTCCCGGCCGGGCTGCTCCTCCTGGCCGCCGGACTGGCCTGGCTCGCCCGGACCCCGGCCGACGGGAGCTTCGTCCCGGACCTGCTCGGACCGACCCTCCTCATCGGCGCCGGGCTGGGGGCCGCCTTCGTCCGCCTCACCGCGCTGTCCTCGGCGGGCGTGGCCCCCGCCGACAGCGGACTGGCCGGCGGACTGACCAACGCCACCCGGCAGATCGGGGGAGCCCTCGGACTGTCCGCCCTCACCCTGCTCCCCACCTTCGGCACGGCCTTCCTGGCCTGCGCCGCCCTGACCCTCCTGATCGCCTTCCTCGCCGCCCTCCCGGCGTCCACCCGAAAGGTCTGACCCGTGAACCTCGACAAGCCCTACCTCAGCGGCCACTTCGCCCCCGTCACCGACGAGACCATCGGCCACGACCTCACCGTGCGCGGCACCCTCCCGCCCGAGCTGAACGGGCGCTACTTCCGCAACGGCCACAACCCCAAGCCGGGCGTCACGCCCGGTCACTGGTTCCGCGGGGAGGGCATGCTCCACGGCATCCGCCTGAGGGACGGCCGTGCCGAGTGGTACCGCAACCGCTGGGTGCGCACCCCGTTCCTGGACGGCGTCCCGTTCACCGGTACCGAACTCGAGGTCAGCGCCGCCGCCACCAACATCATCTTCCACGGGGGCCGCTACCTGGCCCTGCAGGAGGCCAACCTGCCCTACGAGGTCAGCGCCGAACTCGACACCATCGGCGTCCACGACTTCGGGGGGAAGCTCACCGGAGCGATGACCGCCCACCCCAAGGAGGACCCGGTCACCGGCGAGCTCCACTTCTTCGGCTACGGCCCCTTCCCGCCGTACCTCACCTACTACGTGGCCGACGCCTCCGGAGCCGTCGTCCGGACCGAGGTCGTGGACGGCGCCGGCCCCTCCCTCATGCACGACTTCGCCCTCACCCGCGACCACGTCGTCTTCATCGCGTCACCGGTCGTCTTCGACCACGCCGAACACTCCGGCATCCCCTACCGCTGGCACGACGAGGTACCGCTCCGGCTGGGCGTCCTCCCGCGGGCCGGGGGAGCGGTCCGCTGGTTCGAGGTCCCCGACCAGGCGGCCCTGCTGCACGTGGCCAACGCGTACACCGACGGGCAGGGCCGGATCGTCCTCGAAGCCCCGGCCTTCGACCGTTCCGCCTGGGAGAGCTCGTGGAAGTGGTGGGTGGGCGCCCCCGGATTCGGCACCAGCCCCGCCACCGGCTCCACCTTCCACCGCTGGATCATCGATCCGCTGCGCGACAAGGTCACCTCGGAACCCCTCAACGGACTCGTCACCGAGTTCCCGTCGATCAACGACGCCCACACGGGCGGCGACTACCGCTACAGCTACGCCATCGCCTTCCCCGGCGGCGGCCTGTCCGGGTACCACACCGTCAAATTCGACTCCCGCACCGGCCGGGAAACGCTGCTCGCCCACGGCGAGGGCCGGATGCCGGGCGAGGCGGTCTTCGCCCCCGCCGCCAGCGGCACCGGGGAGGACGAGGGCTACCTGCTCACGATCGTCAGCGACCTGGTCGCCGACTCCTCGGAACTGCTGGTGCTGGACGCGGGCGACCTCAGCACGGTGGCCGCCGTCGAACTGCCCCGACGGGTACCCGCCGGCATCCACGGCCACTGGATCCCCGACACCGAACAGCCCGCCTGACGGCCGGCCCCGACGCCCCACCGCACCCACCCGATCGACCACACCCGGCCCTCCCGGGCCGCTCACCACCTACGGAGCAGCCATGACGGACCACCCCACCACCATCGACGAGACCGCCCCGGTGATCGCCGACCACAGCATCCGGATCGCCGCGCCCCTGGAGCGGGTCTGGGAGCTCCACACCCGGATCGCCGGGTGGCCCGACTGGCAGCCCGACATCACCGAGGCCCGCGTGGACGGGCCCGTGGCCCCCGGCACCACCTTCCACTGGGAGACGGCCGGCCTCTCCATCGACTCCACGGTCTACGCGGTCGACGCCACCCGGCACCGCATCCTGTGGGGCGGCCCGGCCCACGGCATCACCGGCATCCACGAGTGGACGTTCACCCAGGACCCGGACGGTGACGGGGACGGCGACGGGGACGGAACCGTCCTGGTCCACACCCGCGAGTCCTGGGCGGGCGCCCCCGTGACCGCCGACCGCGTGCACCTCGCGGCCGCCCTGGACCAGTCCTTGGCCTCCTGGCTGACGGCCCTGAAGCGGACCGCGGAACAGGAGCACCGGGCGGGCTGAACCGGATGCCGGGCCCGCACGCGCACGAGGAACGGCGGTCGCGCCGGGGGAACCGCTCCCCGGCGCGACCGCCGTCCCTCGTGCCCGCCGTCCCCGTCCGGCGCGCTCAGAGCCCCGCGATCCGCACGGCGAAGAACGCCGCCACGAGCAGGGCACCGAGCGCGATGAGCGCCAGGAAGGCCCGGGGATGCTCCCAGAGGCCGCCGTCCGGCCGTTCCGGGTGGGCCGATCCGATGGAGCCCTCGGCGGGAGGGGTCTCTTCCGGAGGGATGCGAGGCGTGTTCACGGCTCCTCCTCGGGGGAGAGGGGTACGACCTTGTGGGTGCGCCGTACCCGCGATCGACAGGGTGGGGGCGGCGGCGTACGGCTCACCGCTCCGGGGGCCGCGCAGTGAGGGCGGAGACGCGCGCCGCCCCGCCGACCGCGATGCGCGATCGTGCGTCGTTTTCCCGGGCCGCTTGGTCCGGGTGGCGACGACGCCAGTACGGGTTGTCGTGCGGCAGGCCACCGCTCACCCGGCCGTACATGCCGAAGGTCATGATCAGCAATCCCATCAGGAAGCTGAAGATCACGTTCGACATGCCGAAGTCCAGGATGTTGCCGGACCGCCCCACGAGGAACAGGTGGACGAACCCGCTGAGCACGAAGAGGACGCCCACCACGATGTTCACGCTGGAGGCCAGGTTGCCGCCGACGACCGCCGCGCCCAGCAGCAGCAGTCCGACGATCACCGAGATCGTGCTGAGCAGTCCGTTCGTGGAGAGCCCGGCGATCTGCTGCCCGTCGGTGTCGAAGGAGTCCAGGCTCCCCGCGAAACCGAGGCAGCCGAAGACGAGCAGCAGCAGCCCGCACAGGGCCGCACCGATCCGGTACACCCGCGCCAGCGGGTGATCGACGGGAAGTTCGTCACGCAGTCGCACGAGACCCTCCAGGGGGATGCGGTGTCCGTTCTCCCGAGGACCCGATCATGCCCTGAAACGATGCACTGGGGAAACTTGCGGCGTTTGTGCATCGAAATAGCGATATGTCCGCCTTGGTCACTCCGGTTCCACGGGCAGCCACAGCTCGCAGGTCGCGGTGGAGAAGTCGGCCGCGCGGTCGAGGACCGCGACGATCGAGGGGCCGGGCCGCAGCCGCCACGGGTTGGAGGGGAACCAGTCGGTGGCCGTCGCCGCCCACGCCGTCTGGAGCGCCTGCGGGTGCGGTCCGGCCGTCCTGAAGACGGCCCATTGGCCGGCCGGCACCTCGATGGCGTCGAGGTCGTCGGGCGTGGCCGTCGCGGCCCCGACCGCGACCCCGTGCAGGTAGGTCAGCTCGGTGCCCTCGGCCGCATCGGGGTCGAGGTCGTCGGTGACCTGCAACAGCCCGCCGGGCTCGGTGTCGCCGAGCGCCTTGAGCCGCTGGTGCGCCTCGGGCGGCAGCGACAGGACGTGCCGCTGGATGTCCGGATTGACGCCCTGGTGGACGAGCGGCACGCGGGCGGCGTGCCCGACCAGCCGGAAGGCGGGACGGTCGACGAGGCGGGTGTCCATGGGGGTGCTCCCTTCGACGGTCAGGCGGATCCTGAGCCGTGGTTGTGCGCGGAGAGGACCCCCGTCGCGCCGGACGTCACGCGGACCGGCGCCGTGCACCGCACGGAACGCCCGCCCGAACGCCTCGGTCGACCCGTAGCCGTACCGGACCGCGATGCCCAGCAGATCGCCGTCGCCGCGCACCACCTCGGCGGCGGCGACCGTCATGCGCCGTCGCCGCACGTACTCCGAGAGCGGCATGCCCGCCAGGGAGGAGAACATCCGGCGCAGGTGGTACTCGGTCGTACCGAGCCGCCCCGCCAGTCCGCCGACGTCCACTTCCTGGTCTAGTCGCTCCTCGACGAGGTCGACGAGCCGGTTGAGAGCCGAGATCACGGGGGCCTCCTTTCAGATTCCACCCTGCCGCACCCGACCCGCCGCCCACCCGACCACAACGATCCGATCCGATCATTTCCCCCGGCATCGCCCGCACGCTCGGCCCCGGCACGGTGACCCGGTCACGGGGTGGGCGGGGGCGTGGAGCTCTCGCTGTGCACGAGCCACGCGCCACTCGGCTGGTAGGCGGCGGTCACGTACAGGTGCTCACGTGGTCCGCGCGTGAGGGTGCCGTCAGCGGCTGTCGAGACGGGGGTGTACGTGACCCGGAACATCACCTTGTCCTCCGCCGACCCCGCGTCTTCGAGCCGGACGTCGACGGGCCGCCTGGTGGCGCCCACGGGCGGCGCGTCCCGGACCTGCAGCCCCTTGCCGAGATCGGGGCTCTCCGGGCTCAGGTACCTGTCGGCCCGGTGGTGCGGTGCGCCGGCATCGGCTGCAGTGACGGTACGGGCGGCCACGACGTACGCGATCGTCGCCGCCTCCGGCGTCAGGGCGGGCGAGCCGCTGGGACGACCCGGCCCGGAAGGAACCTCCCCCGGGTGGGTCCGCGTCGCGGAAGCGGGGGCACCGCTGCCGGGACCGCCGCCGACCGGCCCGGACCCGGCAGGACCACCACACGCCACCAGAACCGCGCACAGTGCGATGACGTTCACGGCCTGGGACAGACGGGACATCGCAGGTTCCTCACTCTCGTGGACTCCGCCCACACGTGTCGCGGTCGCTGCTCACGGCCCCTCCTTCACCAGGGCCCCAACTCCCTGGACGCCACCGTCCGTCGGCCCGGTTCTCCACCAGGGCAGGTCGCAGGGGTCGTCCCGCGGACTCGGAGGCGCCGGCACGCCACCGTTCTCGGCTCCTAAGGCCGACCCTCGGGCTTCTTGAGCCTTGTGGGCTTCGTGGGCTTCGTGGGCACCGTGGCCTCGGCGACGGTGCTGGCCCATCCGACCATGGCGCGGTCTTCCAGGCCGTCGGGGTCGGGGGCCAGGGCGGCGGCGCAGCTTCCTCCGGCGTGCTGGATGGCCACGCCGATCCAAGGGAAGGGGGGCCACCAGGGCGATTCGTCTTCGAACGCGCCCGATACGGCCCAGTACGTGACCAGTTCCCGGTTGCTCTCGGTGATCGACTCGAGGGCGCCGAGGCGGGCGAGGGGCCGTCGGACCTCGGCGATCCGGGTGCCGGCGCAGGTCCGGAGGTGCCGAGCGCCACCGGGCCGCAAACCGTCGACCTCGACGCGGTCGGCCCGCGCCACGGCGACATCGGCGGTGAGGCGCAGCAGGTCGAAGCGGCCGCGGGGCGCCTGGCCGCGGAGCTTCATCTTGAACGTCTCGGTCGGGCCGATCCAGGCGTAGTCCTCTCCGACCGGCCCCGCTTGTACCTGCTCGGGCCTTTCGTAGTCGACGAACGGATTGCGCCGTGCCGCGGAACCGTGGTTCCCGCCGAGGATCCCGTCGTAGGAGTCCTCCGTGGGCGTGGTGGGCTGATCGTTCACGGTGATGCGGGTTCCGCTGACCTCGTACAACGAGGTCAGCATGCGTACGGCGGTCTTCCCCTTGTTCTGCACCGACACCCACATGGTGAACTCGATGTGTTCGCCGGTGTCCTGGACGTCCTCGATGCCGTTCTCGACCGCGACCACGGGCGTGGCCGTCCCCGGTTCGTAGACGGCCGTGTACCAGAACGGGGGGACGGCCACGGCGGCTGCGAGCACCGCCGCCAGCGCGGTCAACTTGCCCGATTTCCACGTGGCCTCGGCCGAGTGATCCGGTGCAGGGGAGACGGAGGGCGCTGTCGCCGCGGGGCGCGAAGCGAAGTCTTCGTACAGCAGGATCGCAGCGAGTGGAATCGCGGCGAGGGCGAGCAGGAGCGAGATCCACAGGAGCCACTGGGACGCGAAGTCCGACAGCACGCTGTAGGCGATCGCTCCGGAGACCAGAAGGGCGGCGACGTCGGCCCCGATGACCGTCCCCCACTGAACCGGCGTCGCGCTGCCACCGGGCCGTCGGGCGAGCGAGCTGCCGAGGACGGTGACGACGGCGGCGATCAGGAGGAAGAGGCCGTTCACCCGCACCTCGAGGTCTTCGCTGAAGAAGAGGTCGATGCCGCCGAGCAGACCCAGGAGCACCCCGACGTAGAGGATCAGGTAGATCCGCCCGAATGTGCGAACGGCGCTCGCCCCGCGCCGTACCCACCCGGTGGACGGTCCCGGAGCAGCGGCGGCCCCACCGGCGCCGGGCCCTGCCGCGGCGTTCGCCCCCGCGGCCGCCGCCCCCGGCGCGTTCCCACCCGGTGCCGGGCCGCCGCCCCCGCCTCCACCCGCCGCACCGCCCGCTACGCCACCGTTGCTCAAAGTCCCTCCCCGGACACGTCCTTCGCGAGGGTAGGACGCCTTCGGCCGGGTGAGCCCTCATCCGTGATCGAGGCCCCCACACCTACGCCGTACGGCACGACACCGCCTACGACCATCATCCGAGCCGATCCGCTCACCCCATCCGCTCACCCCACCGGGATGCCACTCTCCCTGGCCCGGAGCTCGGAACGCACCAGTTCCAGGAGCCGACCGGCCCAGTTCCGCCCGCGGCCGGCGTTGTCGCCCCAGTAGAAGGAGTCGTCGTCGCAGAGGACGGTCGCGTCCCCGGTGCCCAGCAGGATCGCCGCGAGGTCGGGGTGCTGGTCGAACTTCGCGCGCATCAGCCCCGCCATCACCGCGGTACGGGCCTGCTCCCAGCCTTCCCGGCGCGGCAGCTCGGCGGCACGGCGACGAGCCAGGGCTCCGCTCTCGGCACCCGTGACCTCGGCCCGCCCGGCGGGGTCGGCGACGGACGACGCCCAGTAGGCGTGCTCGACCGACAGGTAGGTGTCGCCGCCGACTACGATCGGTGCCGGGTAGTCACAGCGCAGGGCCCGGGTGCCCGGATCCTCCGCGCGACGCTGAGGGAAGCTCAGGGCGAGCCGTACCGTCGGGGCGAAGCCCTCCGCGGGGCCGTCCGCGGGGACGCGCGGCGGCGCGGCGGCCCACCGCGCCCGCTCCTCGAAGTACGCGAGCGCCTCGTCGTACTCCGCCTGATCGACGGGCTCGTCCGGACGGTCCTCGAAGAGGCCTCCCGGCCCGGCGACGAGGGCCCGCAGTGGTCCGTCCCCGCGGTCCATGTCCCCGAGAGCGAAGGTGCGACTGGTCTCCGGGATCGCCAGATAGGCCCGGCGGGCGGCCTCCCGGTGCTCCTCGGTACGGTCGGCGAGGAACGCGTCCACGGCCGTCAGGCACCGGTCGGTCGAGTCGGGGCGCCCGTTGAGCTGGTCGATCGTGTCACGGACCTCGGCGAGCACGAGCTCGGGCGTGGTCCAGGACCGAGCCCCGGCGAACTCCCAGGACGCGAGCCGGTGCACGGAAGCGGAGGCTCCGTCCTCGTACGAGGTGGCCACCCAGCCGCGGCGCAGCTTCTCCTCGAACGCGTCGAGGGTGACCAGCTCCCAGCAGTCGACGAGTCCGTCGGCGTAGATGAACAGATCGGTGAGGAAGTACCTGCCACCGTTGCAGATGAAGGCGTGCCGCCAGGTACCGGGGATGCGGACGCCGTCCGACGTGCGATGGATGAGCTTCTTTCCGATCATCGGACGATGATGCCGGACCCTTCTGCCCGGGGATGGACCGCCCCCGCCGGCCTCCGTCCGAACCCCGTTCCGATCAAGCGTGCGGTGCCCCCCGCCCCGGCGGCTCACCCCCGACGGGCCCACCGGCATCGGCCCCCGTACCGGCCCCGGCCAGGAGCCGCCGATGCCGAGTCAGGGCCTCGTGCGTCAAATGGAGCCCCGCGCGCAGGACGGCGTCGCGCCGGCCGGGGTACGCCCTGCGGTGGGCGCGGTCGAGGGCACGGGCCCGGTCGAGGGGAGCGGCGAAGTCCTCGCCGAGCAGCGCACGGTCCAAGGCGTCCGCCGTGGCCCGGACCAGCGGGGCGAGGGCCCGCGACGCCGGGTCGTGCGACCGATCCCCGGAACGCCCCGCGGAAGCGTCCGCCGAGGGCGCGGTCACCCCACCGGCGGTGTCCCGTCGGGCCCGCTCGCGCAGCTCGTCGGTGAAATGCTGGAGCGCCGAGGCCGAACGGACCGCCAGTACCAGGCGCCCGTCCAACCCCTCCGGCGGCCGGCCCGCCCGGCGGAGGAGCCGGTACCTTCGGCCCGATGCCCGATCGAAGGCATCCCGGCCGGCCTGCGGCCCGAGCCACAGCCGGGCCCGTTCGGGGAGCGGCCCGGAGAGGGCCGCTGTCGGCGCCCCCGCGCCGCCCCCCGTCGTGCCCCGCTCCAGGGCGCCCGCGATCCCGCTCAGGAGACCGGTCACGCCGGTCCGGTAGCCGTCCACCTGTTCGGCAGCGGTACGGAAGGGGGCCGGGGGCCACAGCAGCGGCGCCAGGACGACGACCACGGCGATACCGACGAGGCTTTCCTCGAACCGTGCCAGCGGGTACCCGGGGACGGCCGTCGCGTACACCATCAGCGCACTGATCAACACCTGTTGGTTGGGCGAGCCGGGCCGCCCCAGCAGGTACGTTCCGGCACACCCGCAGACGAGGACGAGGGGAAAGGCCCAGCCGGGATCCGTCACCCAGTGCAGCAGCCCGGTGCTCAACAGCACCCCGACGAGCACCCCGGCCAGGCGTTCCCGGCCGAGCCGGGGCCAGACGTAGACGTCCTCGCGCAGGATCAGCACCGCGGGCAGCGCGGCGGGGACCGGAGCCGTGCTCGTCCCCCACCACAGGCAGAGGTACCAGGACACGGCCGCGCAGAGCGCCAACCGCGCGGCGCAACGTAGCTTCCCGCCGAGGGAGGGCCCGTGCCGAACGGCGAGCGAACCGGACATGCCGGACATCCTAGGTGGCGGCCCTCCGAGTGGGCCCCTCCACCGGGCAGTGGCGCGGCCGCCGTCCGTCAGCCGCCCGTGCACGTGAGGGAGAACGGCACCGGATCGGAGAGCGCACGGACCGGACTCTGGAGTTCCACGGCCATCCCGGTGGTGAGGGTGCCCGCCTTGGCCCAGGTCGTCAGGCGCACCGTGTCCTGTCGGGAGGGCGAGTCCTCGTCCCCGATGGCCAGTGTCCGCCACCGCGGGTCCACGATCGAGCCGTCCCCGGACACCCAGCGGTAGGAGATCAGGGTCGGCTCGGGCGCGGTGAACGTGGCCGTGAAGGAAGGCGCCTGACCCTCCGGGATCGGACACGGCCCCGTGTACCTCGTGTTCGCCCCGACCACCGACACCCGGACCCCCGAGCCGGAGAGCTCGTCTCCGCCCGTTCCGTCCCCGGTGGTACGGACGAGCACGTACCCCGCCACGAGGAGGCCGGCCGCCACGACGGCCGCGAGCACGGCGTACCGCCGCCGCCGGGAGCCCTGGCCGCCCGCCACGACCGCCCCGGTCCCGGGCTCGGCCACAGCCCCGACGGCGGTCGCAGCCGTGGTCGTGGCCGCGGTCGCGGAACGGGCGGCCTCGACTTCGGCCGCGGGTCCGACGCTCGCGCGGGTGGTCGCGTCGCCCGGGCCCGTGGCCACGGGGCCCGGCTCCGTCACGGCAGCCTCGCCCTCACCTTCTTGCGTGCCTTCGCCCGCGCCCCGCGCCGGGAGCACGGACGCCGCCGCCGTGGTCGCGTCCGGCTCGTGGGCGATCTCGCGCAGGGCCGACAGCACGTCACCGGCCCGGGTCCGCCCGCCGGGCTCCTTGCGCAGCAGACCGGCGATGACCGGGGCGAGCGGGCCGGCCCGCACCGGGACCGGCGGTTCCTCGTCCACGACGGCCCGCAACGTGCCGAGGGCGGTGTCCCGACGGAACGGAGAGACCCCTTCCACGGCCGCGTACAGCATCACGCCGAGGGACCACAGATCCGACTCGGGACCCGAGGGCCGCCCCAACGCCCGCTCCGGCGGCAGGTACTCCGGGGAGCCGACCACCTCACCGGTCATGGTCAGGGCGGTGCTCCCCTCCACCGTCGCGATGCCGAAGTCGCCGAGCACCACCCGCCCGTCCTCGGCGAGCAGCACGTTCCCCGGCTTCACGTCCCGGTGCTCCACACCCGCGGCATGGGCGGAACGCAGGGCGCACAGCACCTCGGCCCCGATGTGCGCGGCCCGCCGCGGCGCGAGCGGACCCGAGGCCCGCAGCAGATCGGCGAGGGACTCCCCGCGGACCAGCTCCATCACGATCCACGGACGGCCGTCCTCCATCACCACGTCGTGCACGGTGACCACGTTCCGGTCCGGAATCCGGGCCGCGGCCCACGCCTCGCGCTCCAGCCGCCCGTACATCCGCGCCACGTCCTCGGCCCGCAGACCGGCGGGGGCCCGCACCTCCTTGACCGCGACCTCCCGGCCCAGCGACTCGTCGAGGGCCCGCCACACGGTGCCCATTCCGCCCGCCCCGAGCTCCGACAGCAGCCGGTACCGACCCGCGACCTTCCGCACACCGCCCTCCGTCGCCGCCCCCGGCACCCCCCTCGTCACGGCCGTCCCGCCGTCCACGACCGCGCCCTCCGCCACCGGAACCGTCTCGGACAACGGCTCCGAGGACGTCGTCGGCTTCTCTTCGGTCATGGGGCGGATCTCCTTCTGGACGGGGGCCATGCCCCACACACGTCCCCCGCGGAACCCCGGTTCAACGCGTCCGGAAATTTGTCGAGATGGCCGAACCGCACGCCGGGTAGAGACGTGTTGCCTTCGTACGGATTTCCCACCGCGCCGTCATCAAGGAGTGTCGAGTGTCGTCGGTCATCGTGGGCCGCACCGGTCCTTTCACCGGGCAGAGCGTGATCCTGGGCGACCAGCCCCTCACCTTCGGACGCAAGGGCGACAACGGGGTCGTCATCGTCAGCCCCAGCGCCTCCCGCCTGCACGCCGAGATCCTCGCGGAGGACGCGGGGTTCGTCCTGTACGACCGGGACAGCCGCAACGGGACCTTCGTCAACGAACAGCGCGTCAGCCGACACGTCCTCCGCCCGAACGACCGCATCCGCATCGGCGACGAGACCTTCCTGTACGAGGCCCAGGACGCCATGGAGACGGTCATGGACCTCTCCCTCCTCGACGTACCGCGCGCCGCCGCCGTCGACCCGGGCGCGCTCCGCGTCACCGTCACCGGCGGCGGCCCCGTGGGGCTGGCCTTCGCGCTCGCCCTCGACGAGATGCTGCCCGGCCGGACCGCCGTCACCGTGTACGACGGACGGTGGACCCGCAAGGGCACCGAAGTGGTCTGGAAGGACGAGTCCCAGGGCAACGTCCGCCGCCAGCAGGTGGTGACCGTCCAGAGCCGCCAGTACCTCGCCCTCTCCGAGGAGGTCCAGGGCGCGCTGTTCGGCGAGGACGGCGGCTATTCCGAGATGTGGCCGGTGGGCCCGGACTCGGTCGACGGCCGCCCGCCCCGCAACATCCGCATCGCCCGCATCGAGGACCAGCTGCTCGCGCTGGCGAACCGACGGTCCGCGATCCGACTCGTCCCGCGCCGCTTCGACGCCGCGGAGCAGCAGGACCGGATCACCCGCGAGCACGTCCTCGTGGTCTGCGAGGGCGGCCGCTCCCGCACCCGTGACCACTACGCCGACCGGTTCGGCACCGCCGACGCCTCCATCTACTCCCTCGACGGCGAGCACCTCCAGGACGTGGTCCTCGGCCTGCGCGTGAAGTCCCGGCTGCCGGACCCGATGAGCGTGCTGCTCACCGTCGCCCAGAACCGCTTCCTCCTCAACTCGCTGCGCGGCGAGGGCTTCCTGAACATGCGGCTCACCCGCGAGGAGACCCGCAACGTCATCGGCATCGACCCGGTCCGCCAGGTCTTCGAGGAGTGCATCGCCTCCCGACCCTGTCTGATGACCCGCCAGGAGGAGGACACCGAGTTCCGCTGCCCCACCCACGGCACCCTGTTCCTGCCCGCGCTGCTGCGCGGTTCCCCCCTCTGGAAGGAGATCCGGCAGGGCCTCGCCCTCTTCGGGGTGGCCGAGGAGGACCTGACCGCGGTCACCTCGTTCCGCCTGGACATGGTCCAGCGCCCCCGCTTCACGGCCCAGCTCCACCGACCCACCGCCGGCACCCCGGGCACGTACGGATTCCTGCTCGGCGACGCCGCCAACGCCATCCACTTCTGGCCCGGCCGCGGCCTCAACAGCGGCCTCGCCTCCGCCACTTCGCTGGCCCGCTCCCTCAGCCGGTCCTGGCGGGGCAGGCCGCTGCGGGACGCCGACTTCATCCGCCACGAGGCCGCCATGTCCATGCTCCAGTACCGGCACAAGAGCCGGGCGTGGAACGCCATGGTGACCACCGACGAGCAGGGCGTCACCCGCGCGATCAAGGACATCATCGCCCGCAGCGCGGAACAGCCCGCACCGCCCGCCGCCCCGGCCGAGGACGGCCCCGCCGGGACCGCCGGTGCGACCGCGAGCGACCTCGACGCGCTGCTCGACCGGATGTCCGGCATCCGTGCCCGCCTCGCCCCGCGCCTCCCCGGGCTGCCCTCCGACGAGGAACTCCGCGACCACCTGACGCGGATCGCCCCCGCCACCCTCCGCACCCTCCGCGAGAGCGGCGCCTGGGACACCCTCCTCGTCGGCGGCGAGGAGGCCGACATCGACCTCTTCTACCAGTCCGAAGCCCCGGTCTACGTCCCCCGCCCCTCGGACCCCCGCGCCCTGGCCCAGAACTGAGAACCCGCCCTCCACCCGCGGCCCCGCCCGCACCGCGTCCTCGCTCGCCGCGAGGACGAGGGTCGGTGCGCCGCCGGGACGATCACCGGGCCCCGTGGAGCGGGAAAACGGAAAACGGGGCGTCCGCCGGTCGCGGACGCCCCGTCACCCCTCACCTCAACCCAGGAGCTGCCCACCGAAGCCGACGTACACCGTGTCGAACACCTCGCGGTGGGTCGCGTCGGTCAGCCCGGTGTGACGCTGGTAGTTCTGCGGGTGGTCGCTGTCGCGGAGCAGCATCATGGTCGATCCGCCGCCGTCCAGGTTGACCGCGTCCATCACGCCGAACGCCGTCAGCGGAGCGTTGAGTTCGACCAGGAACCCGCCCGCGAAGACGGCCTCGTCGGCCTCGTCGCGGGGCCCGGTGAGGGTGGCGAAGAGCGTACGGCCCTGATCGTCCACACCCACGACGGTGCGCGAGTCCTGGCAGGAGATCTTCCCGACCGTCTTCACCGCGCGGGCGCAGGAGCTGAACACCGGCTGCTTGGCCTCGTCGAGCGCGGCCCGGACCTTCGCCCCGGTCAGCGGGTCGGTCAGCTCCACGCTCTTCTCGGGGTCGGTGTTGGTGGTCGTCACGTACACGCTCGGCACCTGGGCCACCCCGTCGTCGAACAGGTCGGCACCGCCGGAGACGACGTCCACCGACTCGTCCAGGGGGAGCGGGCGGTTGCCGAAGGTGTCGGTCATCGTCTGCTCGACGTCGAACTTCACGCCGCTCGCGAGCCTCGCCTTCAGCCAGTCCACGCGCTCCTTGCCCACGGCCTGGAGGACGTACTGCCCCTTGGGGACCACCTTGCCCCCGCGCTGCGCGGTCCAGCCCTGCGGGCGGCTGAGGGTGCCGTCCGCGGCGATGAGCACCTCGAACCCCTCGTCGTCGTCCGCGGTGATCTTCGGGTCCTCGATCAGGTTCCGCGCGGGCGTCTTCAGACCGTACTGGTCGTTGAAGAGGACCAGTTCCGTCGGGTCCTGGAAGGCGGCGAGCTCCTTCTTCCCGGCGGAGTGCACGAAGTCGACCTTCTCCCCGTCCCCCTCCTCGCGCTTGCACGCCAGAGGCACGCCGGGATTGCGGTTCACGTCGTCGAGGACCATCTCCTCGGGCGTCGCCGTGGCCCCCTCGGGCAGCTTCTCCTTGAGCGCCAGCTTCGTGCGCACGGTGGTGATGTAGGGGATGCCGTGCTGGAGCACCAGCGAGCTGCGGCTCGCCCCGTGACAGGCCGCGCCGAGCAGGACGCCGTCCCGCACGGTCGCCCCGAAGCTCTGGACGGACTCCTCGGTGCCGGCGGGGTCGGACTTCCGGAGCCCCTCCGGCATGAAATAGCTGCCGTTGATCCCGGCGATCGGCAGGTTCTTGGTGTTGGCGTTCAGCTGGTCGCGGACGATCTCCGCGGAACCGGCCGCCTTGCCCGTGCTGCTCTCGATCCGGAGGGAGCCCTTGGCGGGGTCGATCCGCAGCACGCTGAACTCGCGGCGCGGCATCCCGTACCGGGGGTGGGCGGGGTCCGTGACCGGGTTCTCCTGGTAGCGGAAGTGCTCGATGCCGGGGGCCAGGACCTTCCCGACGTCCACGGCGTCGGGCGCGGCCTCCTGCCAGCCCGGGATCACCGGCCCGTCCGCCTGGACGCCGACGGACCCGGCCGTGCCGGGCACCGCCACGAGCAGGGCCGTCACGGTGGCGGTGGCGCAGGCGAGGGCCGCCGCGCGGCGGCTACGGATGCTCACTTGCATTCCCCGTTGTCCTTGAGGGTGTGGGAGTTGAAGGTCTTGGCGTAGGGGGCCGCGACGGTCGTGGCGTCACCCGGCAGGACCCGGAAGGGCTTGTCCGTGGGCAGGCGCTCGGCCGCCGGCTTCGCGTAGAAGCAGGCCGAGGTCGCGGTGCGGTTGTAGACCGCCTGGACCCGGTTCGCCCAGTGGTCCGGGTGGTAGGTCGTGTAGTCCTTGTCGAGCTGCGTGATCCGGCCCCGGCCGTTCGGCTCGTAGAACAGGCACAGCTTGTCGTCCTGGCAGCGCTCGAAGCCCGTGAAGCACTGTCCCTGCGAGGGGACCAGCTTGTGGGAGCTGAGCTTGCCGCCGAGTCCGGGGGCGAGCGCCGCCAGCGTGCCCTTCGCACGCGGCTTGACCGGCACGACGGCGCCGCCGTACGAGGTCTCCACATAGAAGCACGCCCAGTAGAGCGTGCGGTTGTGGAAGGACCTGGCCTGGTCGTTCCATTCCTCGTAGGACTGCGCGTCCTCGTTGCCGAGGACGCCGGTGGACGGGTTCCCGTCCCGGGCGTAGCTCTGGACCTGAGCGCCGGTCCCCGTGCCGTCCTCGGTGCTGTACAGGCAGAGCGTGTGGGTACCGCAGTCGTATCCGGCCGCGTTCGCGGGCAGCGCCCCGAACAGTGTCGCGAAGAGCACGACGGCGCCCGCGATCAAGGCGCCCCCGCCCCGTGTGTTGATCTTCATGACGCGCAGTGTGCCGGCACCTTTATTTGGCTCTTACGTCGGGTCCCCCATGGTCGCGGCGACCGGCGAGGGCGGTTCATTCCGGACTGTTATAGTGCAGTCCTCCGGAAACGACTTTGACGCACACAGATCTTCTTTCGTCGTGCGGGACCAATTGCGTGGGGGAGTGGGAAATGCGCGACAGGAACGCCTTTGCGCTCCGCGCTGTCCTGGCCGTCTTCCTCGTCGTCTCCGTCTTCACCCTGGGGCTCCTGACCCCCACCCTCCGGTCCGTCGAGGTCTCCACCGCTCCGGTGTCGGCGGCTTCGACCGGCACGGGGTGGCACGACCTCGCTCCGCAGGCCCACGCGGACGCCGAAGACGGCGCCCGCACCCCCCGACACCGGGGCTCCGGCGCCGATGACTCCGAGGTCCCGCCGCCCCCACCCACCAGCGTGATCGCGTTGCCCGTCGCCGAGCGACCGGCCCTGGCCCCGGCCTGCTTCCGGGCCGTGTCCGTGACCGAACCGGCCGTCGACCAGGTCCGTCGCTGCTGATCTCCGGGCATCCGCCCGCACGGTCCCGCTTCACCGGAACCCCTGTCGCCGCGACGTGACGGACGCCCGCACGAGCCTGCGTCTCCCGTCCGCGTGCCGCCTCCTCGGAACACCTGCCCCCCTTCCACTCGTGCCCCACGGGCAACAGCGGGGCGGGCTCCGCTTTCCCGATCGAACGAGCACGGTGGCCCCTTTTCGCGTGCTCTGAAACGTTTCGGTGCCCATTCCGGCACTTTCTCTTCACTCTCGTGCATGCGTTTTCTTCATTTTCGCCCCAGGTAAAGGAGTTGTAATGTCACGTCTCAAGCGTCAGGCGGCAACGGGTGCCGTCACCCTCGCGGTGGTCCTCGGGATCGGTGCCACCACGGGCTGCTCCTCGGTCGGCACGGCGATGGACTGCGTACGCGTGGCCAACGCGGTGTCGGGCAGCGTCAACGACCTCCAGCAGGCGATCAGCGGAGCCGCCAACAGCCCCGCCGAAGCGGAGAAGGCGCTCGCGGACATCGACAAGAGCCTCTCCGAGATCGGTGACACGACGGAGAACGCCGACCTGTCGAGTGCGACCGCCGACCTGAAGAAGGCCGTGGCCGACGTGGGCGCGGCCCTGAAGGACGGCAATCCGAACCCGGACATCACCCCCGTCAGCACCGCGGCCGGTGAACTGACGAAGGTCTGCTCCCCCTGACCACGCCTGACCGGCCCCGATGACCGCCCGGGCTCCCGTACGACGAGAGCCCGGGCCACCCCCGGGTGAGGGAGGAGCCGTCGGCCCGCGTTGCCCCGCGGCCGGTGGTGTCACCCGGCACCGTCCACCGACGGTGCGCAGGACGTGCGCGCGCAGCAGCTCGTCCGCCCGATTCCGCACCGTGCCCGAGGCCCCCGACGCAGGCGGGGGACCGTGAGCACGGCCACCCGAGCACCCATGGATGGGACACACATGACAGCGGATCCGACCGCAACGGCGAGCGGCATCGCGGGCTGGGCCACGAACCTCGTGGAGACGATGGGCGGCCCCGGCGCGGGTCTCCTGATCGCGTTGGAGAACCTCTTCCCGCCGCTTCCCAGCGAGGTCATCCTCCCCCTCACGGGCTTCGCCGTGGGCCAGGGCGTCCTGAGCCTGGCGTCCGCGCTGCTCTGGACGACGGCCGGCTCCGTGACGGGAGCCCTCGCGCTCTACCAGATCGGGCGCCTCTTCGGCCGGGAGCGCATGTACGCCCTCTGGGGCCGACTGCCGCTCGTGAAGACCGCCGACCTGGAGAAGACGGAGGTTTGGTTCGCCAAGCACGGCACCAAAGCCGTCTTCTTCGGTCGCATGATCCCCCTGTTCCGGAGCCTCATCAGCGTCCCGGCCGGCCTCGAACGCATGCCGCTGCCGATGTTCCTGACCCTGACCGCCCTGGGCAGCTTCGTCTGGAACTTCTGCCTCATCATGGCCGGCAACCTGCTGGGTGCCCAGTGGGGCATCGTCGAGCAGTACGTCGGCATCCTCTCGAAGGTGGTGCTCGCCCTCGCCGTACTGAGCGTGGCCGTCTTCGTCATCCGCAAGATCAGAGCCCGCCGCCGCCCCGCCGCCCCCTCCCGCACCCCGGTCGACCACTACTGAGGCGCCCCGCCCGGAACCGACGGCCGGCCCCGAACGCCCCGCCCGACCCTCGGGCCGCGGCGGCGTTCGGGGCCGTAGCCGTAGCGGTGGCCGCCGTCCCGACCCGAAGTCCGGCATTCCCGGCAGGGGCGACGACGGCACCTCCGGGGGCACCCGACCCATGACACGGCGCTCCAGTGGGTGCCCGCCCGGTCAGCGCCTCGTCTCGTACCTGGTCAACAGCACCCCGCCGGGGAACGACCGCGTCTCCACGAGGTCCAGGTTCACCCAGTCGTCCACCGCGCTGAAGAACCGGGTGCCGCCGCCCACCAGGACGGGCACCGTGACCAGCACGTACTCGTCGATCAGCCCGGCCCGCATGGCCGCCCCGGCGAGCGTCGCGCCGCCGATGTCCATCGGGCCACCGCCTTCGGCCTTCAACCGGGCGATCTCGGTGACCGCGTCCCCGGTGACCAGACGGGTGTTCCAGTCGACCTCGTCGATCGTCGAGGAGAACACCACCTTCGGCATCTCCCGCCACCGGCGCGCGTACTCGGCTTCCGCCGGGGTGGCGTCCGGCTGCTGGTCGTAGGTGGGCCAGTAGGGCGCCATCGTCTGCCACAGCTTGCGCCCGTACAGCGTCAGCTCGGTCGCCTGCAACTGGTCGGACCAGTACCGGAACAGCTCGTCGCTGGGCTCGCTCCAGCCGATGTCGTCACCGGGCGCCGCGATGTAGCCGTCCAGGGACACGTGCATGCCGTAGCTCAGTTTCCGCATCCCGCCACCCTCCCGCGAACCCCGCTCCCCGTACGCACCGCCACGACCCCGCGTCACCCACATGCCCCGCGAGGCTCCCGAGAAGGCCCGGCGACCAGGGAAGCACCTCCGGCACGTCCCGCGGAGGCGGGCTTCGCGGGCCCGGGGGAGTGCCGGACCCGCTCTTCGAAGTCCCGCTGCCGGCCGTGCTTCAGTGCCGGCAGGCCGGTCGGACGCGCAGCAGTTCGGTCCGGAGGACCGGGGTGCCGTCGACGGACGTCGGGTCCTCGGGGGTGGGCGCGATGCCTCCGGCGGCGATCTTGTCGAGGGTCCTGAGGCCCTCGGGGCCGACCGTCCCGAAGACCGTGTAGTTCGGCCGTAGCGCGGAATCGCCGTAGACGACGAAGAACTGCGAGCCGTTGGTGTGCGGCCCGGCGTTCGCCATCGCCAGCAGGCCGCGCCCGTACAGGCGGCGGGCGCCGGTCGGATCGGTCGGCGCCGGCGGCAGGTCCACCGGCAGTTCGTCGAGGTACTTGTAGCCGGGCCCGCCCTCACCGGTACCGGTCGGGTCGCCGCACTGCAGGACCTTCAGGGTGGGATAAGCCGTGAGGCGGTGGCACACCGTGCGGTCGTAGAACCGGTGCCGTGCCAGGTGCAGGAAACTCTGGACGGTGCAGGGAGCCTTGGCCCGTTCGAGACGCAGCGGGAGCGCGCCCTGGCTGGTCGGTACGTCCAGGGCCACGGTGCCGCGGCTGGGGGTGCGCCGCGGGTCGGGCGGCAGCGGAACCGAGCGCGCCGGCGGCTCGTCGGGAGTCTGGGTGTACTGGCAGGGGCCGTGCGTGGTGCGCGGTGGCGCGCTGCCGGAGGCGGTGGCGACGCTCCCGCCGGACACCACCAGTGCCACGGCCGTGAATGCGCTGATCAGTAATCGGTTCATCGTGTGCGCCCTCTCGTCGACCACCAGGTCTGAAGCGGTCGCAGTCTAGGACGCGGGCCCGGCCCGTCGGAACGGGCGGCGGCGGAAGTGGCCGGTCACCGCCTGTCGGGGCCCTCGTCCCGGACCTTCCGCCGTTCCTTCCGAAGGCGTGGCGCTGCCGCCCGCGGACACAGGCATTCCGCCCACCGCATGTCGAACGGGCCGACGGCAGCGCACCTCGCCGCCGTCGGCCCGCCGGTTCCGGGACTCGCCTTCCGGGGTCAGTTCAGGAAGGTCACGTCCCAGTGGTTGCCCTCGTCGGCGTAGATGTTGCCCGAGGGAGAGGTGTAGAGCTTCGCGCCGTCCCCGCGGGTCCCCGTGTACGGGAAGGTCCCGGTGACGTAGCCCGTGAGGCAGGAAGTCCTGGCGAAGTCCAGCTTGTAGCCGTTCCAGTGGCTGTAGGTGCCGCCGGCGTGCCCGGTCTCCGTACCGCCCGTGATGGTGAGGGCGCAGGAGCTCGACCCGCGCAGGGCGACGGCCCCGTCGGCGGAGGTCCGGCGCAGGCCGTCGAAGGAGGTGCAGTTGCTGCTGTTGCGGTTGGAGCAGTTGCCGGACGACGTCCACGAGACGCCGGCGGAGGTGAAGATCGAGGCCGCCTGCGCGTGGGTCAACACGCCGCCACCGCCACCGCCGCCGGATCCGGTCACCAGGGCGCGCCAGGTGTCGGGGCCGACGATGCCGTCCGCGGCCAGGTTCTTGGAGGACTGGAACTCCTTGACCTTGCCTTCGGTGCCGTCCCCGAAGGCACCGTCGACCGCGAGGCCCGCGCCGTAGCGGTTGAGCTGTGTCTGAACGCCCTTGACCGCAGAGCCGTTGTCGCCCTTGCGGACCGTGACGATCAGCTTGGACCAGGTGTTCGTACCGACGATGCCGTCGACCGGACTCAGGCCGTTCGCGCTCTGGAAGCTCTTGACCTTGGCCTCGGTGCCGTCGCCGAAGGCCCCGTCGGCTCCCGTCGCGTGGCCGCGGGCGGTCAGCAGGTGCTGCACGGTCGTCACCTGGACGCCCGAATCGCCCTTGCGGACGAGCGGCCAGTCGGCGGCGAGCGCCGGGCCCGCGGAGAGCAGGCCCGCCGTCAGCGCGGCGAGCAGCGTGGCCAGCAGGGCCACCACCCCGCCGGTGCGTCGTCTCGTCATGTCTTCGTCCTCGGGGTCGCGGTGTCGGTGTCGGTGGTGGTGCCGGGTGCGATGGCGGTCAGCACTGGTAGGAGGCGTTGGGGTGGACCGGCTCGCAGTACCGGATGTGCAGGTGGTTGTCGTGGTTGGGGTACTGGACGGTCAGCCCCTCCGAGATCAGCTGGGGGTCGTTGAAGTAGATGAACTTCACGTGCCCGGGGGCCGCGGCGCGCAGCGCCTTGACCAGCTCGCGCGTCGCGCCGCGGTCGTACGCGGACGACTGCCAGGTGATCCTGGACCCACCGCATTGGGCCGAGTCCGTGCGGACCGGCCAGAGGTCGGCGTCGAGTCCGACCTGGTGGCTGGCGTGGCCGGAGATGGGACCGCCGTGCTCGAAGGACACGTCACCGACCGGGACCTTCCCCCGTCCCAGCCCCGAGAAGCTGCGGGCGCCGGCCTCCAGCTGCGCGACCGCGGCCGCGGTGCCCCAGTCGGCGGAGCCGTTCCCGTCCGGGCTCTGGTTGCAGAGGGTGCCGGCGTTGTAGTCGACGTACTCGTAGTGCCACAGCAGGTTCGTCCAGGTGTCGGGTCCGACGACGCCGTCCGCGCCCAGGCCCGCGTGGCTCTGGAAGGTACGGACGGCCGAGGCGGTGCCGGAGCCGAAGGCGCCGTCGACGGCGAGCCCCGCGCCGCGCTTGGCGTTGAGCAGGTGCTGGACGGCCTTGACGGCCTCGCCCCGGCTGCCCTCGCGCACGGTGGGGGTCAGCGCCCGCCAGGTCTGGGGGCCGACGATGCCGTCGGCTCCGAGGCCGTGGGAGGACTGGAAGGACCGGACGGCGCTGTCGGTGCCGGAGCCGAAGACGCCGTCCGCGGTGAGCTGGGCGCCCTGCGCGTTGAGCAGGTACTGGAGGGCGGTGGTGTCGGAGCCCCGGTTGCCCTTGCTCTGTGACGGGACGAACGCGCCGGAGAACGCCTGCGCGGGGGCGCCCAGGCCGATGAGCAGGAGCAGGGCGGCGAAGGCGGCGAGGGCCGTGAGGGGTACGGCGCCGCGCACGACGTGGCCGACCCGGGTGGTCGTTGACATGGTGGTGTGTCTCTCCTCGGTGGGGAAGGCGGGTTCAGCCGAGCAGGCGGCTGAAGGTGCGGGCGTCGACCAGTCCGTCGGCGGGCAGCCCCGCCGTGTTCTGGAAGCTGGTGACCGACGTCTGGGTGCCGGGGCCGTAGGCGCCGTCGACGCCGGTCGGGATCCCCTTGGCGGTGAGCAGCAGCTGGACGGCCTTGACGGCCTCGCCGGAGTCGCCCTGCCGGACGGGCGCGACCAGCTGGTGCCACGTCTGGTTGCCGGCGACTCCGTCGGAGGTCGCGGTCACGAGGGCCTGGAAGTCCCGGACGGCCTGTTCGGTGGCCGGTCCGAAACTCCCGTCGATGTTGATCGCGGCGCCGCGCCGGACGAGGTGGTGCTGGAGCGCGCGCACCCGGTCGCCGGTGTCGCCGGTGCGCAGCAGCGGCCAGACGGGCGCCGTCGGGTTCCCGCCGACACGGGCCGCGATGTCCCTCCGCAGCTGCGGAAGCAGGGCGTACAGGCGGTCGCCGGGGCACTGGGTGGCGTTGAAGTCCCGGTGACCGTAGACCTGGTAGGCGCGCAGCCCGTACTGGCGGCAGAGGTGCGCGCAGAGCTCGACCAGCGCGGCGTACTGCTCGCTCCGCGGGTCCACCGTGCTGTACGTGCCCTCGTTCTCGATGCCGATGGCGACGGTGTTCTGCCCGCCACAGTGCGCGGACTCGACGGTCCGGGTGCCACTCTGGAGCGCGGCGAGGCTGCCGTGCCGGCCCTCCAGGACGTGCGCGCCCCGGGAGACGGTGAAGTGCTGGCCGGTGTCGATCCAGTGCCGCTCGTCCATCGCCCAGTTCTGCATGGATCGGGCCAGCCGGAAGGCCTGTGCCTGCGAATAGTCCGTGACGTTGGCCGTGGCCGTGTGATGCACGATGATCTTCTGCGGCGGGGTCGGCAGGATCCGCACGGGAGTGCTCGGCGGTCGGGCTCCCCAGGCGGCGGTGTCCGCGATGGTGGGTCCCGACGCGGCCAGGGCGCTGCCGCTTCCCCACAGGGGGAGCACGGCGGCGGCACCGAGGGCGAGGCCCGCGGTGAGCAGGGAGCGACGGTCGGGGTTCGGTTCGTTGACCGGGGTCATGGTGGGGTCGTCCTCAGGTGGATTCAGCAGGCGCCGGCGCGTCCGCTCGCCGCTCACTCTCACGACCGGCACCAACGGGCCACCAACACGGCGCCAACCGGCCGGACGAACCGACGACGGGCAGCTGACGACGAGCAGCTGACGACGGACAACGGACACCGGACAACGGTCGGCGGTCGGCGAGCAGCGGAGGGACGGCGGGATCCGAACGGGGCGGAAATGTCCGGAACCCACCGACCATTCCCATAACCGATCTTGATCTGACCGCCCGTGGCAGCCGACGATGGACCGTCGACCGGGCTTTCGACCGAGCCGTCGACGGGGCATTGGCCATGCGATCGGGGGGTACGCATGAGGTTCGGAGTACTGGGCACGCTGTCGATCCACGACGACAGCGGCGCCCTCCTGTGCGTCAACGCACCGAAGTCCCGGGCGCTGCTCGCCGCCCTGCTGCTCGAACCGAACCGGTCCGTGCACCACGACACCCTCGTGTCCGCCCTCTGGGGTGACGACCCGCCGGCGACGGCGACCGCCTCCCTGTACAACCACATCGCGCGCGCCCGCCGGGCCCTGGGGCCCCACACCGACCGCGTGCGCTCACGCCAGGTCGGCGTCGAACTGCGCGTCGAGGCCGGCGAACTGGACTACGAGGACTTCGACCGCCTGATGCGCCTCGCCCGGACCGCCCTGGCCGAAGGAGACTGGGAGGCGGTCGACCACGAGACCTCCGCCGCCCTGGCCCTGTGGCGCGGTGCGGTGCTCGCGGACGTACCCGGCCTGGCCGGTCACCCCTCCGTCGCCCGCCTCCACGAGCAACGCCTGGACGCGCTCGACCTCCGCCACGAGGCACTGCTGCGACTCGGCCGCCTCGACGGAGCGGCGGCCGAGCTCCGCGCCCTGGTCGCGGAGCACCCCTTCCGCGAGTCGCTGCACCGCCGCCTCATGCTGGTCCTGGCGCGGACGGGCCGTCAGGCCGAAGCCCTCGGCGTGTTCCGCGCCCTGCGCCGGACCCTGGTGGACGAACTCGGCGTCGAGCCGTCCCCGGCCGTGCAGGAGGCCCACCAGGAGGTGCTCCGGCTCGGCGAGGTGCCGGCCGTACAGCCGCACCCCGGCCCGCCGGAGGCCCGCCCGACGACCCCCCGGAAATCCGTGGCGCAACTCCCGGCACCGCCCGCCACCTTCGTCGGCAGGACCGAACAGATCGACCGGGTGCGCGCGGCCCTCGACGCTCCCCGCACCCAGGCCGCCCTGGTGGTGATCAGCGGCATGGCGGGCGTCGGCAAGTCGGGCCTGGCCCTCCACCTCGCCGACCGGCTCCGCGCGTCGTTCCCCGACAACCAGCTCTACCTCGACCTGCACGGCGCGACCCCGGGCGTACCCCCGGTGGACCCCGACGAAGCCGTCACCCGACTCCTGATCGGACTCGGCGTGGACCCGCGCCGCATCCCGTGCGGGACGTCCGCCGCCACCGCCCTCCTCCGGTCCACCCTGGCAGCCACCCGCACCCTGCTCGTCCTCGACGACGCCGCATCGGTGTCCCAGGTACTGCCGCTGCTGCCCGCGGGCGGCGGCTGCCTGGTCCTGCTCACCAGCCGCACCACCCTGGCCACCCTCGACCCCGCCGTCCACCTCGCACTCGAACCGCTGCCCCCCTCCGACGGCGCCCTCCTGGTGGAACACGTCTCCGGCCGGACCTGGACGGGGGCCGACCGGGCCGAAGTCGCCCGCCTCGTCTCCCTCTGCGGCCACCTGCCCCTCGCGCTCCGCGTGGCCGCCGCCCGGCTGCGAACCCGCCGGAACCTCACCGTGGCACGCCTGGCGGACCGTCTGGCCCGGCCCGAGGACCGGCTCGACCACCTGGAACTCGAAGACCTCAGCGTCCGCAGGCTGCTCCGGGCCGCCCACGACGGACTGGCCTCCGGAGACGACGGGGACAACGCCGCCGCCACCGCCCTCACCCTGATCGGAGCGCTCGACCTCCCCGAGTACTCCGCCCCGATGATGGCGTGGACCATGGACGTCTGCGAACAGCAGGCCGAGCGCGCCCTCGAACGACTGGCGGAGGTCGCGCTGCTCCACGAGGGGGCGAACGGTCACCACACCCCACACGACCTGGTCCGCGACTTCGCGCGGGAGGCCGCCCGACGACCGGACCTCCGGGCGAAGAGCGCGGCCGCCGCCGAACGCGCCCTGCGCTGGTACGTCGACGGCGCCGCCCTGTGCGCCGAGACCCTTCGCCCCCGGTTCGCGTCCGCGCCGCCCCTCGCCCGCCACACCCACCCGGGCCTGACCGACGCCGCCTCCGTCACGGCCTGGGTGGACAGCGAAGCGGCGAACCTGCTGTTCCTCGCCTCCCAAGGGACCGAGGGCCGGTGCCTCGACGCCGGCACCACCCTGGAACTCGTCAACGGACTCTTCCCGTACCTCCAGGACCGCGGCATGTTCCACGACCTGACGCGCCTCACCCGCCACGCCGTCGACCTCACCCGCGCCTCCGGCGATCCCACCGCCGAAGGCCACGCGCTCTTCCAACTCGCCACCGCCCACTACTCCGCGGGCCGGCTCCGCGAAGCCGTGCGCCTGCTCGGCGAGGCCGCCCAGCTGAGCCGGCGCCTCGGCGACGACCTCAACCGCATGCTGCACCTCGGCAACCAAGCCACCCTTCTCAAGCTGCTCGGGCGGGCGGACGAAGCCCGCGCCACCCTCGCCGTAGCCCTCGAACTGCGTCCCGCCACCCTGTCGCCCCACCACCGGACCCTCATGCTGGGACACCAGGGGCACATCGCCGAACTCACCGACCCCCGCCAGGCGCTGGACCACCACCTGCGGGCCGCGGACCTCGCCAAGGAGTCCGGCATCCCGGTCCTGCGCCAGATGGCGCTGTGCAACGTGGGACTCGTCCACCTGGTGCTCGGCGACCCGTCCGCCGCCCTGAGCAGGTTCGACGAGGCCGTGGCCGGCATGGAGCCCGGAGCCGAGCACTGGAACGCCGAGCGCGAGGCGCGACTGGGCAGGGTGAAGGCCCTCCGCCTCCTGGAGCTCCCCGCCCGGGCGGACGAGGCGTGCCGAGAGCTGGCCGCCGACGCTGCGGGGCGCGGCGACACCTACGGCCTCGCGCTCGTCGCGTACGAGCACGGCCACGTCCGCACGGCCCTGGGGGATCCGGCGGGAGCCCGCGCCCTGTGGCACGGCGCGCTGTCCGCCCTGGAGGGCACCGACGCCGACGTGCTGCCGGCACTGCGCCACCTGCTGGATCCCTGAGCGCGCCGCGGCCGACGAACCCCCGGACGACGGGGCGGCGGGGAGTCGGGCCATGGCCGTTGCGGAGCCGTTGGTGAGCCGTTGACGGGGCTCGGCAGAGTCTGCTTCCACGACGAAGACAAGGTCGAGGAAGAGGACTGCGAACATGCCCGACAGGAAGCGCATGACCGGCGGGTCACCCCACCCGCACACCAGGAGCCGCACCCGTACGCGGCCCCGAACCTTCCGGGCGGGCGCCGTCGTGGCCACCACGGCGGCCCTCCTGGGCGGCCTCGCCGCCGCCCCCGCCCAGGCGAGCTGGTCCAACGAGATGCGGGCGTGCAAGAACGCCTACGGATCGGAGGTGTACCTGGACATGGACATTCCCACGGTGGTCCTCGCCAAGGGGTCCTCCGGTGTGTGCGTCCGGGAGGTCCAGGAACTGCTGCTGGCCGTCAATGCGGTCCGCGCCGAGGACCGGCCCGGCTTCATCGACGGTTCCTTCGGCTCCAAGACCCACCGGGCGGTCGTCGCCTACCAGCACAGCGACGGAGTCCGGGGCGGCGCCGACGGTGTCGTCGGCCGCAATACCTGGCAGGCCCTCGTCGCCGACGTCTACTGGCCCGAATGAGCACCCCCGGGCGTAGGGCGACCGGGGTGGCCGTCCTGGGCGTCACGCTCCTCATGGCCGCGGGGCTCGCCGCTCCGCGGGCAGCGGCCCAGGCCGGCCACCTGGCGGCGTGCGAGCGCCAGGTCGGCACGCGGGTGGCGGCCAACGGCTGGCCCGTGCCCGCCGTGGACCTCGCCAGGGGCTCCCGCGGCGACTGCGTACGGGCCCTGCAGTGGGCGCTGGTGGGGACCGCGTTCGTCGACTCCGCGGACGCCCCGACCTTCATCGACGGCGACTTCGGTCCCAAGACGGAGGCGGCCGTGCGGAGGTTCCAATCGACCTACCCCCGGGAGACCGGCGGGCCGGACGGCATCGTCGGCCTCAAGACCTGGGGGTACCTCATCCCCGCGGCAGCGGGCTGACCCGACCGCCGCCCGGACCACTGCCCCGCCCACCGACCCGACATCGGACCCGACATCGGACCCGACATCGGACCCGACATCGGACCCGCGCCGGGGGCGTCGGGGCGCCGTCGGGCGTCCGTTGGAGAGCCGTTGGCGCGGACCGACACGGTGGTGCTCAAGCCCCCGCCACGAAAGGTCCCCGCCTCATGCGCACGACCAGCCCCGTGAAGGGCGCCACCGCGCTCTTCCTCGCCGCTTCCGCCGCCGCTGCCCTGCTCGTCTCCGCGCCGACCGCCCGGGCCGACGACTCCGCGTACAAGATCTGCAAGGACACGCACGGGACCCGTCTGTCACCGGGCGGCCGGACCATCCCGCGGTACGACTACGCGCGCGGCGATTCCGGCATCTGTGTCACCGGGCTCCAAGAGCTCGTTTCCCGGTTCGGCCTGACCCCGTGGGAGCAGAGCGGCGGCAACTTCGCCGACGGCGCCTTCGGCGCCCGCACCGACTCGGCCGTCCGCAGGTTCCAGAGCACCCACGGCCTCGACGCCGACGGCATCGTGGGACCGCGCACCTGGGAGAAGCTCGTGACGGGCTGAGCCCCGCCGCCGCGCCCTTCCCCGGCCGCCGGGCCGCCCCCTCCGGTCGCGTGTCCCTCGCTGCTCCTCCTTCCCTCTCACTCTTCCTCGCCCTCGTCGTCTGGAGACGATCCCCATGCTGTCTTCGCGCTTTACGCGCTCTCCCGCTGCCTCGGTGCCGGTCATCTCGGCCAGGACGGGTACGGCGACCCGCCGGCGCACGTTCCGGGCCGGCGCGCTCCTCGCGAGCACCGCGGCCCTCCTCGGCGGCCTCGCGTCCGCCCCGGCCCAGGCGCACTGGGTGCAGGACCTCGACGCCTGCAAGCGCGCCTACGGCTCCGAGGTCTACCTGGCCTGGGAGATACCCACGGTGGTCCTCGCCAAGGGCTCGTCCGGCGTGTGCGTCCGTGGTCTCCAGGACGCGCTGATCGAGGCCGGTGCGGTCCGGGCCGAGGACCGGCCCGGATTCGTCGACGGCAGCTTCGGCCCCAAGACGTACAACGCGGTCGTGAACTTCCAGCGCTTGAACTCGACCCAGGGCGGCCCGGACGGCGTGGTCGGCCGCTACACCTGGCACCACCTGATCGCCATCGTCGGCTTCGAGTAGACCGCGCGGCAGTGGGGCCACCCGCCCCGTCACCGATTCCCACTCCTTCGCCGACTTCGCCGACTTCGCCGACGCGAGGACCTCGTCGTCGGCGCCGGCCGGGTCCGTACCCGTCGGACAGACCCCTCCACCCCACCTCACCCCCTTGGGAGCATCACATGAGAAAGTCCTTCGCCGGGCTCGCGGCCGCCGCGACCGTCGCCGCCTGCCTCCTGACCGCCGCCCCGCCCGCCTCGGCTGCCGGCTGCGTCACCTCGCAACTCCGGACGGGCCTCCTGGGCCCCGGTGAGACGGCACGCAAGGCGAACAGCGGCTGCCGCGACCTGAACCTCACCCACACCATCAACACCAGCAGCTACAACAGCGACGACTACGCGGGCTTCTATCGGGACGCCTTCGGCTACTGGACCATCGGATCGCGCGGCTACGTCCACGCCTATGACGGTGGACACGCCCTGAACGAGATCGTCCTGGTGTCCAACCTCAGCACCGGCCGGGAGTTCAGCGTGGCCAGCAAGCGCGACGGCCAGGACCAGGTCGAGATCACCCACTGATCCGTGGCCGTGGGGCCCGCCGCACCGAGCGGCGGGCCCCACGTTGCCGTCCGCTCCACTCGATGCCCCGAGCCCCGCGAAGAGAGCCACAGCATGACCCGTCCCATCCGCCGACCACACGCCTCACGCCGCCTTCGCGCCGTCGTCCTGTTCGCGGCGCTCGGCTCCCTCACCGTCGCCTGCGCAGCCCCCGCGAGCCCCCCGGGCACACCGGCCCCGGCCGTTCCGGCGACCCGCTCCGCCGCGCGGACCGCGGCGGTCTCGTACGACATGCCCGCGGACATCACCTCCCTGGTGCTGCCGACGACGGGGGAGGACACCCGGTGGACGCAGGGCCTCGACGCCCTCGGAAGCCTCGCCGCGGCCTGGGAGGCCGACGGCTGCGCGCGGGACCTCGGACAGAGCCTGCCGGATTCCCCACCCCCGATGTTCACCCGGTACCGCGCCCTTCCCGACCTGACCCACCTCGCCGCACACGGCTTCGCGGCCGACAACCTCGTGCCGGGCGCACCGACCGCGCCCCGGCCCGGCGCGGACGCACCGGCCCGGCCGGGCCCGGAACTCCGCACGTGCCTGTCCCGGGGCCGCGCGGTCGGACAGGAACTCGTGGAGGTCTACGGCCCGCTGCAATCGGCCTGGTTCACGGAGGTCGCCACGATCGACCGAACCCCCGAAGTCCGCGCGGCCTTCGCCGGCCTCGGTGACTGCCTCACCGCCCACCGGGTGGACGCGGCCGACGAGAGCGCCTTCTTCGACCTCGTCGACCAGCGGTTGCAGGCCGCCGACGACACCGCCGCCCGCGGCCTCGGGAAGGTCTACGCGACGTGCATGAAGCCCGTGGAGGCCGTTCGGCAACCCCTGCGCGCCCGAGCGGCCTCGCGGTTCAGGGCTTCCCACAGCGCCGAGATCACCACAGTGCGGGCGCGACTCCCCGGCAAAATAGCCGACCTGGAAAAGCGCTACCGCATCCGCATCTCATTCCCCAAGCCCTGACTTCCCTCTTACGTCACCGCCCAGTCACGGCCCCGGTTTCGCCCGGGTCGGTTTCGAGCGCGGTCGGCGCCGTCCGCCCCCGCGGACTCCCTTCCAGCCTGCGCCGGACCAAGGAAACCAACGCGGGACCGCCCTGGCCGACGACCGCTGTCACCGAGGCCCCGGTCAGAGCCGCCAACAGACTCGTGACGGCCGCGGCCGTCAGCTCCGAACCATCAATGCCTCCAACCCTGTTGTGCGTCACGGTGCCCCGGAACCGTGGACCGGCCGTAGTGTTCCGACCCCGCATTCCCCCCGAGCCGTGCGACAGATCTCCCCACGTCGGTCAGGCCGCCACCGGACGCAAGAGGGCGGTCGGCCAAGAGCGCGTAGGGGGGGCGGTCGGTCACAGGTCGCCCCGGTCCGGCTCCAGGCGGGCAGTGATCGCGTCCAGAATGGTCTTGGCGGTCGTGTCGCTGACGACCAGCCAGTGACACCGTCCGCCATGCGGGGAGTTCGAGGTCTCCAGGGTCGGGTGGATCGGAGTGCGGGCGAGGATGACGTCCTCCTCGCCGTCGACGCTGACGAGCTCGTCGAGCCGGTCGTGAATGGCCGCGTGCGCGGCGCCGGAGGTGAGGCCGAGCTCCTCGACCCGGCCGAGCAGCTCGTAGCGATGGATCGTGCCGCCCTGCGCACGGGTGCTGATCCGGGTGGTCATGGCTCTCCTTGCTCCAGTGCGTACCGGCCTGCTGCCCGGCCCGATCGCCCGCAGCAGTTCATGCGTCACCGGGCGCCGTGCGGGCGCGGCGCCGCAGGAAGGCCGCGGTGGCGGCGAGGGCGAGGGCAGCCGTTGCCGCGACCGCTGCGACGGGCCCATGTCCGGAAAAGGATGTATCGGGTATGCCGGTGAGCCGGAGGCGAATGGGCGCGCGGTCGTTGTGGGGAACCGTGTCACCCGGAGCCATCACCACGGTGGCTTCCCCGGTGGCGCCGGGCACCGCGCGGTCGATCGCGAGGAGGAAGTACGTTTCGTTCCGCGTGAGGTCGCAGGTGAAAGTGGTCTCCCCGGGGTTGCCGCACGTGTACTCCTCGGAGGCGAAGTACTGCTTCCCGTCGTACTCGGCCACCCGGGTGCCCTCGGGCAGCCTGAGGGTGACCCGTTCCGGTCGGGGCCCGTACTCGGACACCCCTCCCAGGTAAGGTACGCGGGTCACCGCGGTTTCCCCCACCCCGCCGCCGAAAGTGACCCCGGCAAGAGGGAAGGCCGCCGCTTCCGAACCCGTCGCATCTGCCGCACCGGACATGCCGACGAACGCGAGCACCATGCCCGCCACCCCGCTCCGAACCCCACGCACTTCGGACTCCTTGTCCGTCCGTCGACAGGCATGACAACAACCAGGCGCCCCGGGTCGTGGCCGGCTCGCGCCCGAGCTTGAGCTGACCGATGCCTTGATCGCCACCCCTCGAACATCGCGCACAACGTACGCAGACATGCGTGTCGTGCACAACCATGGAATGACGGAAGCACAGGTCGAGACGCTGTCGCGCCTCCACGACGAGTACGCACCACTGCCGTTCCCCGCGGGGTTCACCACCCGTGATCCGGGCGGCCACGGCCTGGCCCTCGTGGACACACTGCTGTCCGGCTGTGTTCACTCGGCCATCAGGGGCCCCTTGGACGCCCGGCCCCGCAACGTACTCGCGGCTCGCATCCCGGTGAGGCATGCCTGCGTCGGACCACGAGCCACCTCCATCACGTCGGTCATCGGCGGAACGCCGACTGGCGCCGGACTTCCGTCGAACGTCCGGCCTTCGTCCCCTCCACGCCCGGTTCGCCGGGCGGTGGAACAGGAACACTCCATGAAGCACACCAGCCGACGCTCGGTCCTGACCACGGTGGCCGCCGCCGCGGCCACCAAGGACACGTTCGACTCGAACACCTTGCTCTACAGCAGCGGCCAGTACCAGGAGGGCCGCGACTGGATGAGGCACTTCCGCTCGACCCCGGATGCCGGGCTCTTCGACAATCTCAGCAGCTCAAGCGCTCCCGTCGTCAGCACCGCCGTCATCGCCCCGCACGGCGGGGCCATCGAGCCCGCGCGGTCTGCGCTAACAACACGTTCGCCGTCTCCCTGCACGGGTTCCGCCCCCAAACCGGCCCCGCCAAGCAGATCCTCATCGGTGGTCGCGACCGACGCGACGGAGCCGGCAAGGGCACGGCTCACCAGGCTCACTTCTGGAACGGGTCCATCGGCGAAACGCGGCGCGCAGCACGCCTCCTTGGGGCCCGAGTCGCATGACAACGAAGCCGGATCAGCTGCCGTCGAAGGCGGACCGTGTGAGCCCCACGTCCTATCTCTTGCGCGCCCTGCTCACCAGGAGGGCCACTCCCACGATCACGATCAAACCGATGGCGATGATCCAGAAGGACGGCGAGCCCTGCCCCGCTCCTTTGGCCAACTGCTGCACGTACGACACGTCGCTTTCCGCCCCACTCCCACGCAACCAACTGCGGCTCGTCATTCAGCTGTGCTGCACACGCGTACCCCGTAAACCCATGGGAAATCGATGGCAGGCGATCAGATTCACCGACGGAGGGACAATCCCCAGGTCGCCGGTACGCGTTCGAGATCCAGGGCGCCTCGGTCGAAGGCCGGACTCCGGCCCCGTCCGTTCGCCGCCCTCTCGGCCGGAAGACCCGGTTTCGAAGCGGCTCTCCCTGTGCGAGCCTGGATGGTCATGACACACGCGGGGGGCGAGGTGGGGCATGGGTTGGGGGATCGTCGCGTGGATCGCTTTGATGTTCATGGTGCACGACAGCAATGAAGGCCTTTCGACCCTGATCTTCTACGCCGGCGCGATCGGGTTTCCGGTCGCGTACTGGCAAAGGAAGGCGCCTGAGCGGGAGGAAAGATCGCGGGCGGAGGCGCAACAGGAAATGCACCGCCGGCGCATTGAGATCGCGACCGAGGTGGCCCATTGGCAGGAAGAGGGCCGGGCCCGTCTGCCGCGGGGGGACGAGAACCCCTACCTGCCCGGTCCCGCCGGGAGCGCCGGCGCCGACGGCCGTTCCGTACAGGTTGCTCTCCGGCCGGTGACGCTGCGAAACGGCCGTACGGTGGACCTGCCGGACGCGGAACAGGGTCGGCAGTTGCTGGCCGGGACGGTCACTGACCTGATCCTTGCAGTGGCCGAAGAGGCGCGGCGACTCAGCCGGGAACTGGACACGCTGCCGGGTGGCGGATGCAAACGGGCCCGTTTCCGGCGGCGCGGCGGAGAACTGGACTGGGAGCGGATCGAGTTCGGGTCACGGCTGACGAGCGCGGCGGTGGACCTGGTCGACGGCGCTCTGGCCTGGTCGACCGCCCGGCAGGCGCTCCTGGAGGTGCTGCACCCGGCGGTGGGTGAGCTCGGACCGGTCACGACGGCGGCACGGAAGGCCACCGACGCGGTGGACCACTCCCTCGCCTTCGAAGGGCCGCAGCAGCGTCCGGTGCTCCCGGAGGGAGAATGGCCCGCCCTGCTGACAGCCCTCCGGGACAGCTTGCGCCAAGCCGCCGGCGGCCTTGAATCGCGCACGCCATTCGAACCGGTCCGGCTGCTCCACCCGCCCCAGGACGCCAGGTTCGTGGCGCACGCCGCCCCCTCCGCGATCGACGAGCGGCTGAACGACTTCCTGGTGGACCGCACCCAGCGGTTCACCAGGCTTGCCGGAGGCAAGGCCACGTTGAAGCCGTCCGACTGGGACCTCGGCGGCCAACTCCTCGACGGCTTCCTGACCACCGAGGTCACCGGCCGCTTTCGCCGGATGACCAAGGGCACCGAGGCCATAGCCGCCTGGCAACCGGACGCGATCACCGCCGAGGTCCGCCGACGACTGAACCTCGGCCACCTGGCCATCGCACTGAACTACCTGACGGAGGTTTCGTTCCAGATGCAGGAGTACACCAACCGATCCGGCATGGGCGAACCACGTCAACCGGTCACCATTCACGGCAACGTCGGCGCGGTGAACATCGCCGAAACCATCCAGATCATCGGCTCGAACGTCGCAGCGATCATGGAGCGTGGCGACGAGCGCTCGGCGGCCGCGCTCGACGCCCTCAACGCGGCGATCCAGCAGGAACAGGCGCTCTCCGACCAGCAGCGGGCGGAGCTGCTGGACAACCTCGCTGACGTCTCCGAAGCCGCCGCCAACCCGACCGAGCGCCGGCTGGTCACCAGAGCCCGGCTTGCGCTCACCGCGATCGCCCATGCGGGCGCGGCGATCGGCGCCACCTCGCCGATCGCCCAGGCGATCACCGACTGGCAACACGTGTACGCCGGCCTCTTCTGAACGAGTGCCCGAGAGGCTCCTTCATCATCCTCCGCCCATGCCCGGAACGGAGACGACACCTCCGGCCCCAACGGGTGGAGCCACGGCGGCAGGATCACCGAAGCCCCCCGACCCCGTGGCCGGGGCCCGCCGGACGGCGTCGACCGAGCCGCTCAACCCCGCTCGACACCCGGCCGCTCCTCTCCAGGTCCGACGAGCCCGCACTCGTACGCGAGGATCACCGCCTGTACTCGGTCCCTCAGATCCAGCTTGGCCAGGACGCGGCCGAGGTGCTTCTTGACCGTGGGTTCGGCGAGATCGAGGGCGGCGGCGAGTTCGGTGTTGGTCAGGCCGCGGGCGGCCCCCAGCAGCACCTCCCGCTCGCGCGAGGTCAGCATGCTCAGTCGCTCCGTGTCCGCGCCGCCGTCGGCCCCGGTGACGGGGAGTCGGTGCGCGAAGCGGTCGAGCAGCCGCCGGGTCACCCGGGGGGAGACCACGGCATCGCCCCGGGCCACGTCACGGATGGCCGCCAGCAGTTCCTCCGGCCGGCTGTTCTTCAGCAGGAAGCCGGATGCCCCGGCCCGCAACGCGGCGAAGGCGTACCCGTCCAGATCGAAGGTGGTGAGCACCAGCACCCGCGTCCCGGGGACCTCGCGCAGCAACCGCCGGGTCGCCTCGATGCCGTCGGTGCCGGGCATCCGCACGTCCATCAGCACCACGTCCGGCCGCACCGCCCGCGCCAGCTCCACCGCAGCTGCCCCGTCGGCCGCCTCTCCGACCGGCTCCATGTCCGGCTCCGCGTGCAGGATCATGCCGAACGCCAGCCGCAGCAGTTCCTCGTCGTCCACCAGCAGCACGCGGACGCTCACGACGTGCCCCCGAGACGGAGCCGTACGAAGACCCGCCAGCCGCCGCCCGGCCGCGGGCCCGCCTCCAGGACGCCGCCGAAAGCCGCGGCGCGCTCCCGCATCCCCACGAGACCCCGCCCGGCCCCGGCGCCTCCTGGCCGCCCGTCCCCTTCGGCCCGCCCGTCGTCGGTCACCTCGACCGTGACCGCCCCCGGCCCACAGGACACCCGCACCTCGGCGTGCGCTCCCGCCGGCGCGTGACGCAGAACGTTGGTCAGCGACTCCTGGACGAGCCGGTGCACCGTCAGCTGCGCCGCGGCCGGCACCCCGGCCGTCTCGCCGTCCACGCGCAGTCGGGTGACCAGGCCCGCCGCCTCGGTCCGGTCGCACAGCGCCCCGAGCTGCTCGATCCCCGGAGGCGATCGCCGGTCGTCCCTGGGGATCGAGTCGGTACCGGCGTCGTGGATCAAGTCCAGTGCGCGCCGCATGTCGGTCAGCGCCTGCCGCCCGGTCTCCGCGATCCGGGCCGTCACAGCCGAGGGGTCGGCCGGCCGCGCGTGCCCGAGCGCGTCCGCCAACGCCACGACCACCGACAAGCCGTGCGTGACACTGTCATGCAACTCCCGCGCGATCCGGGCGCGTTCCTCCGCGACCGCCCGCTGCTCCTGCTCATCGCGGTCCCGTTGCAGCCGAGCCAGCCGGTCCGCCCGTGCGGCCCGCCGGAATCGGGTGTTCGCCCCGACCAGGGCACTCGCGGCCACCGCCGCCGTCATCGTGGCGGCCGAAGCGAGGAACCTGCCCTCAGGCGCCCAACGCGCCGCCGCCAGCACCGCCCCGATCACCGCCACCAGAACCGCCGCCCACGCCGACCGGTACGACGCCCGCGCGGCCACCGTCCCGAGGGCGACCAACAACGCCACGTCGGCCGGCAGCTGAACCCCCGACAACCACTGCACGAGCCCTACGACGGCGATCACCGCGAACACCGCCCGCGGCGCCCGCCTCCGCCACACCAACGGCAGGACCAGAGCACACTGCAGCGCCAAACCCGTACCACCGTCCACCCGCCCCGGCCCGAGCGTCACCAGGAACAGGACCGCGGCGAGCCCGATGTCCACCACCAGGGGCGGTACCCGCCACAACGCCGTCACCGGGCCCGACGGGCCCGCTCGTACCTCGCCGGTCTCGCCCATCGTGTCCGTCCTCGCGTCCGCGTCGCCTGGCCCCCTCGCCGAAGCCCCACGGTAGAGCCCCCGACCCGCACGGGTATCCGCCCACGGGCGGAGACCGGGGGAGACCCCGGAACACCAGGAGCTCATCCGCACGAAGGAGCAAGCGCGCCCCGGGGCTACCCGCACCCACTCACGAGATCGTCCCCCGGCAGGGCGTCCCGCCGCCTCCGCGGCGCGATCCTGGTGGCCACCCGGAAACCCACCCCAGGAGCACGCATCCATGCCCACCACCCGCCGCGCCCTGCTCGGCACACTCGGGGCGGCCGCGCTCGCCGGCGTGGCCGCCGCCCCGACACCGAGCAGCCGCCACGCCCCCGGCACCCCCGTCCCCCTGCGCCTACCCGCGCCAACCGGGCCCTGGCCCGTCGGCACCGTGCCACTGCACCTGGTCGACACCGGCCGCCCCGACCCCCTACGACCCGCCAAGCCCTATCGGGAGATCATGGCCGGCCTGTGGTATCCGGCCGAACCCGCACCACGGAACCCGACGGCTCCCTGGTTGCCCCCGGCCGCAGCGGCCGACTGGGACGCACACTCCGCACCGTCCCTCGGCGTCCCCACCGGCGCAGCCGATTGGCAGGGGATCAGGACCCACGCCCGCACCGGCGCACCCGTCGCCCGCCGCGCCGGCCGGCTGCCCGTAGTGCTGTTCTCCTCCGGCGACGGAGGATCACGCGCCCTCGGCACCACCCTGGTCGAAGACCTGGCGAGCCACGGCCACCTCGTCGTCGCCCTCGACTCCACCTACGAGACCGAACAGGTCGAATTCCCCGGCGGCCGCATCGAACGCGCCCTCCCGCTCCCCGACGACCTCACCCCGGAGGTCATCGCCGCCCTCCTCACCACACACTCCCGGGCCCGCCTCGCCGACGCCCGCTTCGTCCTCCGAACCCTCGACCGACTGACCCGCGGCGAGCGCCCCGATACCGGAACCGGCCCGCTCCCGGACGGCCTCGCCGAAGCCGCCGACGCGGGCAGGGTCGGCGTACTCGGACAGTCCCTCGGCGGCTCCGTCGCCGCCCAACTCGCCCACGACGAACCCCGCGTGAGCGCGGCGGCCGACCTCGACGGAGCCCTCCTCGACCCCGTCGCCCACAGCGGCCTCACCAAACCCTTCCTGCTCATGACCTCCGGTACGAAGACCCTGCACAACGAACCGAGCTGGGCCTCCTGCTGGGCAGCGTCCACCGGCCCCCGCCACGCCCTCCGCCTCCGGAACTCCGCCCACGGCTCCTACACCGACCTGCAGACCCTCCTGCCCCAACTCCTCCGCCACCTCCCGATCCCCGACCCGACCGGACTCATCGGCACCATCGACCCCCGACGTTCCCTGGCCACCCAGCGCACCGCCGTCGTCGCCTTCTTCACGCGGTACCTGAGGGGACGCCCCACCCACTTCTTCGACCGGCCAGGTGACAGGTGGCCGGAGCTGGAGGTCCTGCACTGAACCGGCCCGCTCGGCACTCCTCGCGGCCTGAGGCCGGCTGACCGACTCGAGTTGGACGAGGGTGGGGCGCGGGGTCTCCCGGGGCCGTGGTCGGCGCGGTTACCGGCACCCTGGCCCAGCCCGCAGGTATGCGTCCGCAGTTGTCGCGCAACTCCACCCGCCGGTCGAAGGGCCCGGCATCTCGACGGACCGGACCCTGCTCTGGCGGGCGCACGCCGTGTTCGGTGCAACCCTGGGTGGGTCGCACCGAACGGTGAGCGTGATTCGGTCTGTGGGATGCAGAGGGCAGGTGCGTTCACACCTGGTGCGGTGTGCTCAGAGGAGGGAGTCGTAAGTGTTCCAGCCAGCGCCGATCCTGGTCGCGGCGGTGAACGGCGAGGTCGCCTTTCCGGTGCCCTTGTACAGCCAGAGCACACCCGCGGAGTTCCGCGCGACGGCGTCGGCCTTGCCGTCGTTGGTGAGGTCACCGACGACGGTCAGCCGGTCGTAGGCGTTCCATCTCGCGCCGACCTTCACCCGGGGGAGGAAGGGCGCCGTGGCCTTTCCGGATCCAGGGTGGAGCCAGAGGGTGCCGCTCTTGTCCCGGGCGAGGAGGTCGGCCTTCCTGTCGCCGGTCAGGTCCGCGCCGCCGGCGAGGGCGGTGTAGGTGCTCCACCCGGCCCCGACCCTGACGCGAGTCCCGAAGGAAGCGGCCGCCTTCGTGCTGCGAGGGTAGAGCCAGAGGACACCGCCCTTGTCACGGGCCAACAGCTCGGACCTGCGGTCGCCGGTGAGGTCTCCGGTGCCGACAAGGGCGTCGTAGATGTTCCACCCCGCCCCGATCCTGGCGCGGGGGGCGAAGGGCGTGCTCGCACCGGCCTTCCGCGGGTGGAGCCACAGGACACCGGCGCTGTCCCTGGCGACGAGGTCGCCGCGACCGGGCAGCAATCGTCCGCTGCCGGAGTCGAGGTCTTCCGCCACGGGCTCCAGCTTGGCCGCGGCGGTCATGGTCTGCAGGCTGCTGCCGATGGTGAGCGCGGGCTTGAAGGGCTTGTCGCCGTAGCCGGTGCCCTCGTACAGGAACAGGCTCCCTTTGGAGTCACGGGCGAGGAGCCGGTGGCGGTCGAATCGGGGTCCGGATCCCACGGTGAAACCCGCGTGCGACACGACGTCCCGGGACGCCTCTCCTCCCGTGTAGATCTTGTACGCGGTGTGGGCCTCCACCTGCCAGGTCGGGAGACCCGCCGGTACGGTGAGGGTGTAGGAGATGTGGTGGGTTCCGGGTGTGGCGGTGCAGAGGACGTTGTACGTCCGTGCGTTGAAGGACGGCGAGTTCAGCTCACACTGTGCGCCGCCTTCGGCTTTGAGGTTCTTGATCCGGATGTCCGCCGACGGCCAGACGGGCTGACCGTCTGCCACGCGGAACCGGAGCAGCAAGCGGCCTTCGTCGTTCGCTGTGAGGGTCAGCTTCTGGGTCACGGAACGCCCTGCGGCCCCGTTCGGCACGGTGTACGCGACGGAGTTCAGGGCGGCGTGCGCGGCTGTCTTGACCGTGAGCTTGGCCGCCCCGCGGGTGGCCGACGGCGCAAGGGTGGAGGCGCTCAGGGCATCCTCGACACCGCCGGCGATGTTCCCGCCCTGTGGCACGTACGCGTAACCGAAGTGGACGGTGGACAGGTCCGGGGCGTCCTCGTCGATCAGCCAGTGGGGTGCGGGGGAGACGTTTTCTCCCCGGATCGCGCACGTGAAGACCGTCGTCGCCCCGGCGACCCGCTCACAGCGTTCGGCGTACGGGCTCAGCAGAGCGGATACGCCTTCCTGCCCCTTCCGTGAGCCGTCGAGGGGCCGGGTCGAGAAGGCGTAGACGAGGGTGCCCTTCAGGGTGCCGGATTCGAGCACGGGCCCGGAAAGCCACGGTGCGCCGGGGTAGAGCACGGAGTCACTGGCGGAGAGACGGACCCCCTCCTCGGCGAAGGCGGGCGAGCCGCCGGCGAGCAGGCCGGCCACGACGGCGGCCGCGATTCCCGTCGCCGCGGCGCGTCGAGGTGTGGACGTGAGCAAGTTGCCCTCCTGGAGGTGGCCTCCGGCAGAGCGCCGGAGGCCACCGTCGTTCTCGGTACGGGTGGTGCGGATCAGAAGATGGCGGTGATGGCGGTGCTCCAGGCCCCGGTGCCCACCAACTGCGGCGGGCGGTGGGTGGTGGCGGCGCCGGGGTAGAAGAGCAGGCATCCCGTGGGGCACTTGCGCGACGCCGGCTGTCCGGTCCCGTCGACGTAGTCGATGGTGAGGTCCGGGTCGGCAGGCGTGGTGGCCCACAGATCGCCCGCTTCGTCACCCTGCTTCGGCTGGAACTGGCGGTAGGTCCTCGTGTGGCCCTCGTCCTGGAAGGACTTGGTGACCACGGTGCCCTGAACGTTGCCCGTGGAGGTGATCCGGGGGCGGAACGCCTCCGTCCAGGCCGTTCCGTAGGCGTTCGAGGCGGGGGCACCCAGGGAGTAGACGCCGGAAGCCTCAGCCGCGGTACTCCTTCGTGCTGACGGTTTCGGCGGCCGGGGGTACGAGGATCGGTGCCACGTTGCCGAAGGCCTTGAAGAGCATGGTCTCGCTGTCGGGGCCCACGGTCTGGAGGATCTTGACGGGGGTGCCTGCGTCGCCGATCCATACGTCGACGATGCGTTTGGTGACCTGTGCCAGAGCCGGGTCACCTGCCGGGCCGGGGATGTGGTCCAGGTGACCGCGGTAGTGCGTGGTCGCCTTGCCCGCGACGGTTTCCTTCCTTACGACGCTCACGTCCTTGAGTTCCGTGAGCTCGCGCAGGGTGTCCCTGATGTCGAAGCTGCCCGCGGAGTTGTGCGGGCTCTTCTCCTGGTCCTCCTTGAACCAGGTCTTCCCGGGGTGTCCGGGGATCGGCTTGTCCACCTGGTAGTACAGGATCTCCTCGACTCGGCGGTAGGGGAGCCGGCCGTCGGAGTCGATGACGTGGATCCCCTTGCCGAAGCTCGCCGTGCCGTCGATGGTGCCGGACTGCTCCGCGGGGCCGTGGCCCTCCCAGACGACCGCCTGGGCCGGATCCGAAAGTGTCCGGCCGCCGTGGACGGAGGTGCTCGCCAGCTCGGCGGATCCGCTGGTGAGTGCCGTCGAGGAGGCCCGGTCCAGGGCCGTCCGGGCTGCGGCCGACGGATCGGCCGGCTTCGTCGCCTTCACCGGCCCGACGTTTGCCTCGGGCTCACCCGAGCCGCTGCAGCCGGTCAGCCCGACGACCACCGCCGCCGTGGCGAAAACGGCAATTTTCTTCATACGTCCCCACCCCTGTCGTTCACATGTTCGCCGCACCCTACATCCGTGCAGGTCGGACCTTCCTCGCCCCCCTGTGACCGGCCTCGGACTACGAACCGGGCCGCCATGGTGGCGGCCCGGATTCGGGCATCGAAGCCGAGCATCCGAACGCTCGTGAGCCTCACGATGATCACGTCGGCGCCGGAACGGCCCAGTGGTCAGGAGAGGTCTCGATCTCCGGACGCGGCCGGTCAGCCGCACGCGCGCGGTCGGACCGTGGCGCTGCGCCCGGGATCGGTCCCTGGGTGAGCGAGTACTCGGTGTCCGCCACCCCTGGGGCACCTGCGTGAGGGGTGCGTGGTGCAGTACGTCGTGGCGTGGCGCGACGTCCTTGACGAGGTGTCGGTGCGGCCCGAGGCCGTTGCGGAACGCGGCCGACCGGGGCGGGGTGAAGCGGCGGTCGGCTCGGATCCGGCGGCTCGGGCCGGATGTGACGGGCGTCCGTTGGCTGATATTTGTGTTGCCGCCGTGAGATTCCTCCTGTCGAGTCCCGTCCCTGGGTGGCAGGTGTCGACTGTGTTCAGCCATTTCGTGAGAGGTGCCGGGGTGGTGGCCGGGGAGCTCGCATCCGTCACGAAACCGGTCGAGGCGCCCGCATGTGCTGCCGGCCACGGGACCGCTACCCGGTCCGGCGGCTTTTGGTCCCACTGTCGTCCGGTGCTGACCTGATCCGTTCCGTCAGCAGCCCCCGCGGGCATGAGGTGTCCGCCCGTAGAGCATGTGAGTGAGACGCACCTAATGGCACTTTTCTAAGGAAAGCGAAAATTCCATACTTCGGTTACGTGTGCGCGCATTGCCCCTCGCTCTCAAAATGTGACAAGTTCCGCAATTTTGCCAGGACTTGTTTTGTCGTTAACTGGTCTTTACCTTTGCTTTAGCGATAGATATCGTTACTTCTTCCAGGGGCCGTAGTGCCCCTTTTTTCGGGGATGAGACCAGTGTTGTTGAAACGATGGCGGCTGCGGCATGCGCTGTTGCCGGGGCTCGGTGTGGCCCTCATGGGTGGTGTTCTGCCTGTTCAGGTGGCCGGGGCCGAGGCGAGCGTCGCCGCGTCGGCCGGTGTGACGAGGGAGCAGCGTGCTCTGGAGTCGGCCGCCGAGACCGGTGAGCCGGTCGAACTCGTCCATGAGCGGACGGAGTTCACTTCCACATACGCGAATCCTGACGGGAAGACTTTCCGCCTGGACCAGTCCGTCGTCCCCGTACGGGTGAGGGGCGAGGCCGGTGCGTGGGTCGAGCCCGACGCGCAAGCCAGCAGAAGTCGTACGCCGACACCAAGGCCTACTACATCCGCACCAACAGAGTCTCCAAGCGGATCTACCTGCCCGCCTCCAACACCTGGCGCCGCACCCAGACCGACACGAAGTTCGACGACACCTACGGTGACGCCGTACAAGTCGCCGACTCCGGCGACACCGCGGTCACGGGCGACGAAACGTGCACCCGCACCTGGTACGCACGCAACGCCACCACCGGCCTCACGAACCTCGCTTCCCGCGTCCGGACGGTCGCCTCGGCCTGCACCGACGCCGACGGAGCCGCGATCACCGAGGACAAGCTGAACCTCCCGGCCTCCTCCTCGACCCGCGGCGACGTCATCAGCGACACCGCGACCGTCTACGACGACAGCACCGTCACCGGCTGGAAGCCCAACCAGAAGCCGACCCTCGGCCTGGGCACCTGGACCGGCCGCGCCAAGGCGTACCCGGCAACGGTCGTCGACAAGGAACGCCACCCGGCAGAGAACGGCGGCTGGCAGACCCTCACCACCATCGGCTACGACACCGCCACCGCCAAGCTCGGCCGCCCGATCTCCGCCACCGACGCCGACGGCAACACCACCACCACCGCCTACACGCCCGCCACCGGCGGCCCCCTGACCGTCACCGTCGTCACTTCCCCGAAGATCGGCACCGACGGACAACAACACAAGACCTACACCTACACCGACCTGCGCGGCGCGACCACCACGACGTTCGACGCCAACCTCAAGCAGCGCGCCAACACCTACGACGGCCTCGGGCGGATCACCGCCACCTGGCTGCCCAACCGCAGCAAGGATGCCGGCGACACACCCAACGCCACCTACGCCTACTCGGTGAGCAAGACCACCGAGCCGTGGACCTCCGTGTCCACCCTGAAGGCCGACAGCACCTACCGCACGGCGTACTCCATCGCGGACGCCCTGATGCGCCCCCTCCAGACCCAGACGGAGTCACCCACCGGCGGCAGGATCCTGACCGACACCCGCTACGACTCCCGCGGCCTGGTCTACGCCACGTACGCGAACATCTGGGACAAGGACGCACCACCGCAGAGCGGATACAAGCGGGCCCTGTCCGGCGGCGCCCCGAACCAGACCAAGACGACCTTCGACGGCGCCGGCCGCCCCGTCACGGCCAGCCTGCTGGTCTACGGCGACGAGAAGTGGTCCACCACCACCAGCTACACCGGTGACTCGGTCGCCGTCACCGCCGTCGAAGGCGGCACCGCCTCCCGCACCATCATCGACGCCCTCGGGCGCACCACCGAGACCCGGACCTACGGCGGCACCACACCGAACGACACCCAGTTCGGCGGCACCGGCCTGGGCACCCCGTACACGAGCGTGACCCACAAGTACACGCGAGACGGCAAGCCCAGCCTCGTCACCGGCCCGGACAAGTCCCAGTGGTCCTACACCTACGACCTCTTCGGCCGCCAGATCACGGCCGACGACCCCGACAAGGGCCTCACCACCACCACCTACAACGTCCTCGACAAGGTCGACACCACCAAGGACGCCCGCAAGACCGTCCTCGCCTACTCCTACGACGAACTCGGCCGCAAGACCGGCCTGTGGAAGACCTCCCGGACCGACGCGAACAAGCTCGCCGCCTGGACCTACGACACCCTCCTCAAGGGCGCCCCCACCGCGTCGATCCGCTACGAAGGCGGCACCGCGGGCAAGGCGTACACCCAGCAGGTCACCGGCTACGACAGCCTCGGCCGCGCCATCAAGTCCCAGCTCACCCTCCCGGCCGACGACGCCCTCGTCACCTCGGGCGCCATCGCGGCCACCACCGAATCCCAGGTCGACTACCGACTGGACGGCACGGTCAGCACCACCACCGACGCCGCCGCGGGAGGCCTCCCCAAGGAAGTCCTCACCCACCACTACAACGCCGCCGGACTCCCCGACGCCCTCACCGGCACCACCGACTACGTCCAGAACGTCGCCTACTCACCCCTCGGACAGGTCATCCAGACCACCCTCGCGCGCTCCAGCGCCGCAGGCGTCCGCAAGACCTTCATCGGCAACACCTACGAAGAGGGAACCGGCCGACTCCTCCAGTCCACGGTCAACAACCAGACCCATACCGGGCGAGTACAGGACCTCTCCTACCGCTACGACCAGGCCGGCAACATCACGTCGATCTTCGACGCCGCGCCCCTGAGCGCCTTCACCCAGGCCGACAACCAGTGCTTCAGCTACGACGCCCAGCGCCGCCTGACCGAAGCCTGGACACCCAAGACCGCCGACTGCTCCGTCTCCGGCCGCACCACCGCCAACCTCGGCGGAGCCGCCCCCTACTGGACCGGCTACACCTACAACACGGCCGGCCAGCGCGCGACGGAAAAGACCAACACCGCAACCCCCAGCACCCGCACCTACTGCTACGACCCGGCCCGCCCCCACACCCTCGCCGCCACCACCACCGGCGCGAGCTGCACCGGGGTGGCCGCCCAGTACCAGTACGACGCGAGCGGCAACTCCACCCACCGGGTCGAAAAGCCCGGCAGCTCGACGGCCCAGACCCTGCTCTGGAACCCCGAAGGCAAGCTCGCCAAGCTCACCGAAGGCACCACGGCCACCGACTACGTCTACGACGCCGAAGGCCAACTCCTCATCCGCCGCAACGCAACCGGCGAAACGATCCTGTACACCGGGGGCACCGAGGTCCACCTCAAGGGCACCAAGAAGTGGGCCGTCCGCTACTACTCCCTGGCCGGCAGCCGAGTCGCCCTGCGCACCAACGAGTCCGGCACCTCCAAGCTCTCATTCCTGGCGGGCGACCACCACGGCACCTCCACCCTGACCATCGAAGGAGACGACACCCAGGCCCTCAGCAAGCGCTACACCACCCCCTTCGGCGCCTCCCGCGGCACCCCCGTCGGCAGCTGGCCCGATGACAAGCGCTTCCTCGGGAACCCCGAAGACACCACCACCGGCCTGACCCACATCGGCGCCCGCGAGTACGACCCCGGCACCGGCCAGTTCATCAACGTCGACCCCCTCCTCGAACTCGACCGCCACCAAACCCTCAACGGCTACAGCTACGCCCAGAACAACCCGATCTCCTTCAGCGACCCGACCGGCATGGGCCTCGACGACGGCACCGGCCACACGGAACGCACCACCGGGGGATCAGGCGAAGGCGACGGCACCACCCGTCGCGGCGGCCACCGGGCACTGACCCAGACCCAGTGGGTGGCGCGGAGCAATGAAGGGGCCATCGCCGCAGTCGTCATCACCCAGGCAGCCAGAAAGTACATCGATCCGCGCAGCCTCGCAGAGTGGAACAAGCGCTACTACGGCGAACTGAAGAAGCGCTTCGCGAAGCCCGACGCCGACGTATCGGCCTTCGACCGTATCGGAGACGCGTACAACACCTGCCACGAGATGGGGGACGCATGCTCCAGCCAGATGCGCTCCTACCTGAGCTATCTGACGTTCGCGCACAACTCGGACATGGGCGGTTCGGGCAAGAGTGGGGTCAAGCGGATTCCCACACGTTCCGTCAGCCCCCTCAAGAGAGGACTCGCATCCGCTCTCAAGGACACATGCGAAGACAACAGCTTCACGGGTGACACCCCAGTCCTCTTGGCCAACGGCCGGTCGAAGCCCATATCCCAGGTCAAGGTCGGAGACCTCGTCCTGGCCACCGACCCCAAGACCGGCAAGACAGTGGCCAAGAAGGTCACAGCCGAGATCGTGGGGCAAGGAAAGAAGGCCCTGACCCGTGTCACCCTTCAAGTAGGAAATAAGCTTCTCGCGGTCGTAGCAACAGACGGCCACCCCTTCTGGGTCCCCGAACTCGACGAATGGGTCGAAGCGAAGGACCTCAACCCGCGCCAGTACCTCCGCACCAGCGCAGGCACCCTGGTCCAGATCACAGCAATCGAACGCTGGACCCAAACGGCCCGAGTCTACAACCTCGCCGTCGCTGACCTTCACACGTACTATGTACTGGCGGGCGCCACGCCGATCCTGGTTCACAACTGCAATGACGACATTCCTGACGTCCTTCATCACTACACGAATGAAGCTGGACATGATGGAATATTGGCGAGCCAAGAGCTTCGCCCGTCCACTCAAGCGGCGAACCCAAATGACGCCAAGTTTGGCGATGGCCAGTATCTCACCGACATTCAGCCTGGAACGAAGAGGCCCGGGCAGCTATCCGCCGCCTTCTATCGAGTGCCCTGGCTCGGGCGAAAGGTCTCTCACTATGTTTCGATCGATGTGCGCGGGCTAGATGTGCGTAAGGGAAGAGAAGGGGTCTTCTATATACTAAATAGTGAGCCTCTTGATCTCGCTGGCCGCATCGTAGGGTCTGGAAGGAACTAGCGTGAGGTACGTCAAGGTGGCATGGAGCCATGATCTCGAAGATGAGCCGATACTCTATCTGAGCGAGCTCGGCGAAGACGGGTACGAGAATCGGAAGATTCAATTCTTCCGCGACGGCAAGGTCGAGTGGGCAGACGATTGGCATGAGACGGCAAGTGTCGGTCTTTCTGAAGTCGCTTTCCCGCTCGATCTTCGAGAAATCTCTGGCCAGCCGGAGTTTTCTGCTGCAGAGATAACTCCAGAGGAATTCGAGCTGGAGTGGGTAAAGGCTCGTTCGGTGAAATGAATAGCCGCGCTATGACGGGTGCTACGGGGCGGTCTTGTGGCCTCGTTGCGCAAATCCCACATCGCAGCTCTGGCTAGCGTGAGCAAATTAGAAGCCCCGCCAGGTGCGTTCTGGCGGGGCTTCTGCGTGGGGTGACGGCAGTAGTTGACGGCAACATCAGCGGACGAGAGTGGAGCAGGGTGGCGGTTCGTTGCGGTCGCTGTTGACCGTCTCGATGGCCTCCGAACTGCCGAGCGCGGTGCTGAGGGTGTCGATGGCGTCGCGTTGGAGGCGGAATCGGACGTGGGCGTAGACGGTGGCGGTGATGGGTGTGGATCGCGCGGTTGCCTCTGTGTTGGCGGTGGCGGGCCCGGCCGGGGTCACCCCGGCGGTGCCGGTGAACCCGTACGCGGCCCCCGCCCCCGCCCCGGCCCCGGCCCCGGTGGCGGCGGGCTCGGCCCCGGCCGCCGCCCCGGCCCACGCGGGGCCGGGAGGGGTGAGTGCGGATGCCCGTGCGTTGTGGGGGCCGTTGACGACCGGCCTGACGGTCCCGCACGACTTGGACCTGGCCGACCGGCCCACGGCTTTGGGGCGGTTGGGGGTGTCGGGTGCGGCGAACGGCTGGCTGGTGTCCCTGGTCCAGGAGACGCTGGGTTCCGAGCAGGAGACGGCCCTGCTGGTCGCGACGCGGGCCTGGCCGCTGCTCGCGGCCCGCATGGCCGACATCGCCCGCGGCCCCGGAGGGCGAGCAGGGCCTCCTCGACCTCCTCCGCACCGGCCTCGGGGACACCACCGCCTCCTGGCGGCAGGGCCCGCCGTCCGAGCTCGGGGGGCGGATGGTCGTGGCGACCCTGGGCGCCCTGACCGGCCCGCCCGGCACCCCTGGCTCCGACCGGCTCCGTGTCTCTGCGGCCGCGGCCCGCTCCCGCTCCACCACCACGTCGGCCGGGCCCGCGCCCGGTCGGGCGGCCCCGGTAGAGGCCGCGGTCCCCGC
>NZ_JBEOSD010000038.1:0-57714 GCF_040302735.1 Streptomyces sp. NPDC097619
GCGGGGCGGGGCGCGGATCGGGCAGCCCTGGCCACCAGGTCGGTGCGGCGGGTGCGGGCGGCGAGCGCGTCGGCGACCTTGCGGCGGGTGATGCCCGTCAGCCAGGCAGGTACGGTCCCGCGGTCGGGCCGGAAGTTGGCCCGACCTTGCCAGGCGGCCACGAACACCTGTTGCGTGAGGTCCTCGGCGTCCTGACGGTCTCCCAAGGAGCGGAAAGCGAGGGCCTGCACGAAGCGGCCCCAACGGTGGTAGGCCGCATCCAGGCTGCGGGGGTCTCCGCAGACCAAGCCGCGTGCGATCCGCTCATCGGCCAGGTCGCGGGGAAGCTCGGCGGCCACACGGTCCGCTGTGCCATGGACGGTCATCGGAGCCTCCTGATCGCGGACGGCCGCTCCGGGCCGGCCAGGTCGAGGACAGTGCTCACGCTCCCTGCGGCCACATCCGTGCGACAAGTCGCATCGTTTCTGCACCGAATCGTTCTCGGGTGGCGAGGAGTCCGAGTACCGATCCCGCCCGCACCCCCGGCCCCGTTCCGCCTTGCCGGGCCCCCTCGACGATGCCCTGTCGAGGCAACCTCTGTCGCAGCCCTCCCGGCGGGTTTTCCGAGGTTTCGCGGTCGCCCGTCGTCGCGGCAGAAGACTGCGCCCGGTGTTCGGCACGCTGCGGGCTGCGGTTTGCGGGCTGCGGGGATCGTCCATCCGATGTGGATCGCCTCGCACACGGCATCGAAGACCCGCCCCGGGGTAGGAGGTCGTCCATGTCAGCGACACCAGATCAGGACGAGACGAACATGGCCGTCAGGCTGGGCTTCCAGCCAGGTCAGGTGGTCCAGGAAATCGGATACGCAGAGGACGTCGACCAACAGCTCCGCGAGGCCATCGAGCAAGCGACGGGCACGGAGTTGGTCGACGAGGACTACGACGACATCGCCGACGCGGTGCTCCTGTGGTTCCGCGAGGACGACGGGGACCTCACCGACATCCTGGTCGACGCCATCGCCTACACGGAGGAAGGCGGCTCGATCCTCCTCCTGACGCCGAAGTCCGGACGCGACGGCTACGTCGAGCCCAGCGAGATCGGGGAGGCTTCCACCACCGCGGGCCTGTCCGCGACGCGGAGCATCAACGCGGGCAAGGAGTGGAACGGCGCCAGGCTCCTCGCACCGAAAGCAGCCAAGAAACGGTAACCCGACACGTTCCGGCCCCCTTCGCCGCGCGTGGTACCGCACGCCACGAAGGGGGCAGGTCCCCTTCGGGGTGAATCAGAGCCTGTAGTGGCTACTGTACGTTTCGGTTTCTGGTGGCCCGTGGGTGTCAGAGGGCGGCGGGGGGCACGGTCTCGGGGCCGTGCCAGTCCAGGCACAGGACGGTGGCGTCGTCCCTGGGCGGCCGACCGTCATAGGCGTCCGCGACGGCGCCGACCAGGGCGCGGACGACCTCGCGGGGGTGATCGTCGCCCGTTTTGCGGAGCAGACCGGCCAGATCGACGGTGTCGGCGTCGCGTTCCTGCATGCCGTCGGTGTGCAACAGGAGGCGGTCGCCCGGGCGCAGGTCGAGGTTCTGTACGTGGTAGGGGCCTTGGAGGGGGACTCCGAAGGGGAGGTCGACGGTCAGTTCGAGTTCGGTGACGGTGCCGTCGCGGAGGCGTAGGGGCCAGGGGTGGCCGGCGTTGACGACTTGGGCGTGGGTGCCGTCGAGGGCGATGCGCAGGAGTTGGCCGGTGGCGAGGGTGTGGTGGCCGTGGTCGAGGAGGGCTTGGTGGAGTTGGTGGGCTTGTTCGGGGAGGGATTCGCCGGCGCGGCGGGCGCCGCGGGAGGCGTTGACGAGGAGGGTGGCCATGAGGGAGGCGTTGACGTCGTGGCCCATGGCGTCGGTGATCGACAGGTGCAGGGTGTGCTGGTCGAGGCTGTAGTCGTAGGTGTCGCCGGCGATGTCGGAAGCGGGCACGAGGGCTCCGGCAAGGGTGAACTGGGGTGCTTCGCAGGCGGAGGCGGCCGGCAGGAGCTGGCGTTGGATCTCGGCGGAGAGGCTGACGGTGGTGGTGCGGTTGCCCCAGTGGTAGAGGTCGGTGAAGCGGCGGTCGGTGACGATGATGTACGCCAGCGCGTGGGCGGCTTCCCCGACGTGTTCCAGGACGCCGGGGGCGAGGTCGGTGAGGAAGAGCTCCAGGACGCCGATGGTGTCCCCGCGGTTGGTCACCGGCGCCAGGACCCGCTGCCCGTCGCCCCGGTCGGCCGTCACCACCACGTGCTGGCCGCGCAGGACCTCGTCGTAGACGTCACTTCCCTCCAGGGGCACCTGCGCAGCACGGCCCTCACGTGGCGGACCCGCGGTGTCGTGGACGCGCAGCAGGCGTCGGCCGACGACGTCGACGAACAGGAACGACACGTACGTGGCACCGAACCGCTCGCGTAGGTCGCGTGCCACGACGTCGAGGGAATTCACCGGCGCCGCGGCCTCCGCCGCCGCCAGCACACCGGCCAGACCGCTCCGCTCATCCACCACGTCAACCTCCTCGTCATCTTCTCCTTCTCATTCCCGGAAACGACGGGAGGACGAAGCGGACACCGGCGTTCCCGGAGGGGATGCCCTCCGTTGCCGGTCGGTGGCGGGCGGGAAGTCCCCCCTCGGCGTCGGCTGGTGCGAGAAATCGACCTCTCCGAGCACCGCCGGAGCGGGCCCCCGCGGGCGCGCAACGGCGGCCGACGCGCGGACCGGTCTCGTTCATGGCAGCCAGCCCCCTCTGATCGCCGGAAACGTGCCACGGGAGGACTCTTCGACCGTACCCCCGTCCCACCGCCACCGGCAGACCGGGATCAGCGCGTCGACCGGCCTCGGACCACGTGGGGAAATCTGCCCGCGACCCGGCGGACGACCAACCCATCACGCGCCCCCGACGGCTACGGAGCTGTTGCGCTCCGGTGCCCCCGCGGGGCGGGATGGGGTCAGGAGGCCGGCCCTGGGTCCTGGGGGTCGTCAGCGTCCTTGTTCCGGGTGTCGGCCGCTGTGCGGGCCAGCGCGGTGCGCAGGTGGCGGACAGCGTGTTCCGCGTCGGCGAGTTCGCTGGTGGTGGGCAGGACGGTGCCGAACGCGCGGCCGCGGTCGACCGTCAGGGCCCGCCAGTGCAGGACGGGGGTGAGGACCGTGCTCGTGGTGGCGAGGAACCAGGCGAGGTGTCCGTGCGTGCGGGCGGTGGCGAGCGCGAGGACGGCCAGTGCTTCGCGGAGGTGTTCCAGCCGCTGGAGGCCGGGGAGCATTTCCTGGAAGCCGGGTGGGCCGATCACCGCTGCCAGGGAGTCGGCGGCCCGGCGAGCGAGGTCCCCGTCTTCGGAGCTCACCTCCCAGGTACCGTCCCGGACCAGTCGGTCGGCCTCCTCGGCCAACGCGGCCACCTGGGCGCGAAGGGTGGCCCGGGGTTGCCCCAGGACCGGTCCACCCGGCACGGGGGTGTTCACCGGTCCCCTTGCACGGGCCCGGCCCGGTCCCGGGGGAAGGCGGAGTCGGGAGCGTAGGTGAACAACGTGGTCGTGCATGTCAGGACGAACAGCCGCGCCAGTTGCCGCGGCACCTCGCCCACCAGGACCAGGCGGTCGCGAATGCCGAGCAGGAAATGGAGGAAGGAGGAATCCGCGAACGCGACCCGGGACACGTCGGCCATCAGTCGGGCGCCGCCCACGTCCTGCGAGACCGCTTGGAGGACGGGCCGGGAGTCCATGTCGAATTCGCCGGAAAGCGACACCCATACCGTCCCGGGGGGACCCGGGCGGGAGTCGATCACCGCCCGACAGCGAGCGGACGCGTACACACGAACATGTTCGGATTGCGAGGTCAGGCGGTCCATCGCTGCCCTCCCGGTAGTAAGGAGTGGCCCTCCCCTTCCAGGTACGGGAAGGAAGTGCGTGACCCTACGGCGGCCACGCGATCGAAGAGGTCCGTACCGGAAGCACCCCACCACACTTGTCAGGGGGATGCGGCAGCGCGGGTCACACCAACGGCTACTGGTTCACCTACCCCGAAACGAACGCCCGACCCGCTCCCGTCCGGCCGTGGCATGCAGGGGCCTCCCTCGCCGCCCCGCCCCGCCCCGATTACCCCCGGCCCTTTCACGGACCGGCGGCGTGCCGGGGCGGGCGCCGGGCCACCGCCGGCGTTCGTCGCCTCCTTGCCGGACGCTCCTCGACGGGGCGGGACAGTGGCAGGCTCCAGGTTGTCGCGTACGTCGTCGTTCGTGTCCTCCGGGGGGTGACGCGGGACCCGGGGGGACGGTCTCGCGCACTCGGCTCACTCGGGGAAGTTGGGGGGATCCGCTCCAGTCGCGGCAGCGGTCTCCTTTCGTCCCCGCCGGGCGAGCCCCGTCCCTCACCGCGTACGACGCCTCGTGTGCTGCCACACACGGGCCATGAAACGGTACGGGGCGGGCAGGTGCTCCCCAGAGTCATCGAGCTTCACGGTGAGACGACCCGAGCGCGAGGGCGGTGGTAGGGATGGGCAGACGAGCCCGTGTGCCGCCCGGAGGTCCCGCACCGCCCCAAGACCTCTTGGAGCTGGCCTGCGACGCAGGCCGTGACTATTCGAGCTGGCGACGCCGGTTGGCCGATGCCGACGGGGAGAGCCGCTGGATCCGGCTGTTCCGGGCCGCCGACGTGGTGGTCTGGGCCCTGAGTTGGAGCAGTTTGCCGGCGGGCACGACCTACCTCGACCACGAAGGAGTGCGGGGGGCCGTGTTCGTGGCACGGGGAGGTCTCGCACACGAGCGGGCCCGCCTGGGCTGTGCCCCACACTCGGAACAGGTCGGCGCCGGCCACGGCTTCTGCTTCGACGAAACGTTCTTTCACCGGATGTACGCGGTGGCTGACGCCGGACCCACCGTCACGGTGCACGTGTTCGAAGCGGCACCCTTCGACACCGGCAGCACTTCCGAACGGTGCGATCCGGTCCTCGGCCTGGGTCTGCCGTAGCTGCGCATCGAACCCACCGAACCGGCCCTCGGCACGGCTCGACAACCGCCGGTGAACCGCCTTGCACGGGCGGAGGTCGCCCGAAAGGGGCACGAATCCCATGAGGAAACCGTTGGGGCAACGCCCCCTTCACGGGGGCCTGGACACCTCGGCCCGCCCGTACAGGTACCCGGACCCGGCCCTCTTCCGAGACGCGACCGCTGTCCCGGAGGGCGCCCGGGAGCGAGTCAACCGTCGTTGGGGCGAGATCCTGCAGGAAACGCGCGTCGCCCAGACCGGCGGCCAGATCCTCTTCGGACTGCTCCTGAGCATCGCCTTCACGAACCGCTTCGAGAGTCTGTCCGCCTTCGGGCACGGCCTGTACATCGTCACGGTGGTGCTGGGAGCGTCCTCGACGGCGGCACTCATCGCGCCCGTCTCCATCCACCGGTGCCTGAGCGGGCTCCGGCTCAAGCACCAAGTGGTCGAAACCGCGGGCAAAATGATGGCCTACGGCATCGTCCTTCTGGCCCTGACCATCGCCTCCACCCTGCTGCTCATCCTCACCCTCGTGCTTCCCGCCCCCCTGGCCCTCCTGATCGTCGCCGGCGTCATGGTCTGGTTCGTGCTCTGCTGGTACGTGCTACCGCTGCGGTTGCGCCGTCGAGCACGACGACCCAGGTGACGGTGAAGCCGGACTCACCGGACCCGGTAGAGGTGACCATGCCCTTCTGTTCAGGGTGTCGACCAGACCGACCTGCTTGACGGCGGTCACCGGCGTGGACAGGGCCGCGTTGTCGAGACCTGCATCGCCCCTGACATGCACATGCGCCCCCTCGGCCGGACCGTCCACCTACTGGAGACGGCCCGACTGGAGGGCCGCTCCGACGAACCCCTCCGCGAGCACGAGACCACCACCATCGACGCCCGGCGCGCCCCCCCTCGAACCCGCCGGGGTCGGGACGGGCTCCTGCTGGTGATGGGGATGGACCACCGGCCCGCACGGCACGCCGTGGGCTCCCTGGCGCGTCACCCCGGACTGAGCGCCTACTTCGACCGCGTCATCCAGGCCGACACGTCCGCCGGGACCTTCGCGGAAGCACTCGCCGTCATCGGCGACTCCGGACCCACCAACGTCCTGACACGGCTGAGGGACCGGTTCTTTCCCGACGAGTAAGTCGAGGACCTCCTGCCGGCCGGGACGTAGCGCGCCTCGTTCGCGCCGGTGGGCCGAGGCCGTCGCCGGCCTCGGCCGAGTGAGGCGTCTGATCACCGACAGCAAGGCCTCACAGGCCGTCGCACCTGCGGAGGATCGTCCGCCGCACGATCCACCCGCCCCGGAGAGCTCGTCAGGCGGCGTGTTGGGGGCGGCGGAGTTCGGCGCGGCCGAAGAGGAGGGCGTAGCCGTCGGGGAGTCGGTGGAGGATGCGGTCGAGGAGTTCGGGTCCGGTGAGGCGGGCGACGATGTTGAGGACGGCGCCGGTGTCCCAGCGGGCGACGGCCGGGGAGGTGCCGGTGCGGGTGGCGAGGTCCTTGACGAAGCCCCAGCCGGTGAGGGGTTCGTTGTCGGGGATCTGGGCGGTGAGGGCGAGGGCGGCTTCGACGGGGAGGCGGTGGGCGAGTTCGACGCGTTCGTCGCCGACGATCTGACGGCCCAGGGCGGCGAGGACGTTGCGGACGGCTTCGTCGGCGCGTTCGCGGGTGGGGTAGGCGCCCTCGTAGCGGACGCGTTCCAGCATCTGCTCGAACGTCATGGCCGGCTGTGCCAGGTTCGGGAGGAGCTGGTCGTGCATGGTGCGGTCGCCTTTCTGCTCGGGCGTGGGGTCAGTGGTGGAGTCGGGTGTGGTGGGTGTGGCCGAAGAGGAGGTCGTAGCCGGGTGGGAGTTGGAGCAGGATCCGGTCGAGGAGGTCCTCGTCCACGGTGGCCGCGACGGTGGACAGAACGGCGCCGATGTCCCACAGGGCGGTTCGTTCGGTGGCGCCTTCGATCCAGGCCGCAGTGGCGCGGACGAAGCGCTCCGGGGTGAGCGGTTCCGCGGCCCGTAGCGGGTTGAGGAGGACCAGCGAGTAGGTTTCGGGGAGTCGGGCGGCGAGATCGGCCCTCACGGTCCCGACGAGGTGCGCCCCCAGCAAGGCCAGGACCACACGGGCCGCGCGTTCGGCTTCTTCCCGGCCGGTGTACTCGCCTCTCTCCCGGATGCGGTCGAGGAAGGTACCCGACTGAATCGGCATCTCAGTCACCTCCGCGGGAGGGGATGAGGAAGGCCCGGGTGACGGCGGAGGACGGGGCGAGGGGGGAGCCCCGAGCCATCCTCCGCCGCCACGGCGGGTTGTCGGCGTTGCGGGCGTTCGGCAGGCTCAGCCGGAGATCTGCTTGTGGTCCGACCGGCCGTTGATCGCGATCTTGCGGGGCTTGGCGCGTTCGGCGATCGGGATCCGCAGGGTCAGGACGCCGGCCTCGTAGTCGGCTTCGATGCGCTCGGTGTCGAGGGTGTCGGCAAGCATGACCTGCCGGGAGAAGACACCGAGGGGCCGCTCGGAGAGCTCCATCTGCGCGGTGTCGGCCTTCGGGCCCGGGCGGCGTTCCGCCTTGACGGTCAGCATGTTCCGCTCGACATCGATCTCGATCGCCTCGGTCGACACGCCCGGAAGGTCGAACGCGATCACGTAGGCGTCGCCTTCGCGGTAGGCGTCCATGGGCATCGCGGACGGCTTCGACCACGTCCCCGACGTCCCCGACAGCTGCTGGAAGATCCGGTCCATCTCACGGAACGGGTCAGTGCGCATCAACATCTGGACAACACCTCCGGTCGGTTCAGGCAGGAACTGCCAATGCGCTTCAACGTGCCTCCGTTGTAACATGTCATCGAAACGATGACAAGCAAGATGTCATCCACCCGACGACAAGAGGTCGATCATGACCGAAGCCGACCCCCACCCCCCACCGATCACCTTCACAGCAGCCACGACCGCATTGGAGGCCATCGAGCAGGCCGTCCGACACGCCCGACAGCAACACCCGGACGCAGCCCCCGTACGCGAGGAAGCGCCACAACCGGAGGCCGTCGGCGGGAAACCCGACCCGCAGGTCGTCCTGGCGGCACTACAGACGCTGCGCGAGGTCCGTGAGCAGCTCGCGGGCTGGGAGAGCGTGCTCATCGAGACCGCGCGTGATCAGGGAGCGAGCTGGACCGATCTGGCCGCGCCCCTGGGCGTCGCCAGCCGGCAGGCCGCCGAACGCCGCTACCTCCGCCTGCGCCCCGGCGCGGCCGGGTCCACCGGCGAGCAACGGGTCCAAGCCACCCGCGACGCGCGCGCCGCGGATCGCACCGTCACCGACTGGGCCCGCGGCAACGCCGCCGACCTACGCCGCCTCGCCAGCCAGATCACCGCCCTGACCGGACTCCACGAAGACGCCCGAGACGCCATGAACGACCTCAACCACGCACTCGCCGCAGCCGACGCGGCCGAACTCGTCCGCCCCCTCACCGACACCCGCGCCCACCTCCGCCCCCAGGACGCCGACATCGCCGACCGCATCGACGCCCTCACCCGCCACACCAACCGACTCCGCCAGAACAGCAACAACCAACGCAAGACCTGAACCGGACCGATACCGACGCCCGACGACATCCCCCACATCCCCGACATGCCCGTACCCGCAGCCACGACGCCCCTCGGCCGCGCCCGAACGTGACGCGGACCAGCCGACCCCCCGCTCCCCCGCACGGCTCCGGCCTCGGCGTCTACCGGTGGGTCGTGAAACGGACCATCCCCTGGTTCCACGGCTTTCACCGGCTCCGCATTCAATCGGAACGACGCAACGACACCGCGCCCGGCCTCCTGCGGTGCTCACGCCCGCCATTGCCAGGCGCGCAGCACCGTCGGCCCGCGTGTCCGTTCCAGTGCCCGTGGCTGCACCCGGGCAGCGGCCGGGCGGCGAATCAGATGATCAGTACTTTGTCCTCGACGTAGCGGGAGACAGGCCATGGAGCTACGAGGTGCGCGGATCCTCCTGCCAGGTGCCACCGGCGAGATCGGGGCGGCGCTCGCCGTACGGCTGCACGCCCTCGGTGCCCTCCCGGCGCTGGCCGGCCGTGACCGCGATGCCCTCAGCCGCGTCTCGGTGGCGTGCGCGCACGCTCCCGCCCGCGCCTTCGATGCCTGGGACACCGCGTCCTGCGCGACGACGGTCGACTGGGCGGAGGCGGAACTGGGCGGTCTGGACGGCGTCGTCACGTGCCTGGGAGTCGCAGCCTTCGGGCCGGCCGGAGAGGTTGAGGACGCGGTGGCGGAACACCTGATGGCGGTGAACGCGCTCGCCCCCATGGCGTTCCTGCGGGCCGCCGCGGGCCGGTTGCCCGAGGGCGGGGTCCTCGCGGCCGTCACCGGGATCGTCGCCGAGGCAGCCCCGGCCCGGATGGCGGACTACGCCGCCGCCAAGGCCGCGCTGGCCACCTGGGTGACGGCGGTCCGCCGTGAGCAGCGACGCCGGGGAGTGACCGTGTTGGAGATCAACCTGCCGCACATGGACACGGGATTCGCCGGACGCGCCGTGGTGGGGCGAGCGCCGCGGCTGCCACGGGGGCTGCCCGTTCCGGAGGCGGTGGCGGCGATCGCGCGGGCGATCTCCGAAGGAGCGAGTCTGGTTCGTCCCGGCAGCGGTGCGGTCCTCGAAATCGCGCGGTAGGTCCGACATGCCGAAGAGACGAATCGCGCACAGCTCCTCGTTCCGGGGCGACCGGCCCGCTGAGCCGCTCACCCCGCAGGCCCCGCGCCCTGTGCGGCACGTGCTGTTCCGGCAGCGGTGGCGGGACCTGGTGTTCCTGCACTGGCCCGCCGACGCGTTCGAGGTGGCCCGGCTACTGCCGGCCGGTACCGTGCCTGACCTACACCAGGGTCGGGCCTACGTCGGCCTGGTCTTCTTTCGCATGGAGAACCTCGCCTTCGGCCGCACGCCTGCCCTGCCGTACCTGGGGTGCTTCGGCGAGGTCAACGTTCGCCTGTACAGTCGCGATGCCGCAGGGCGGCGCGGGGTGGTGTTCCGGTCGCTGGACTGTGACCGGCTGTTGCCCGTATTGATGGCCCGCGGCGCGTTCGGCCTGACGTACCGGTGGTCCCGCGTTCAGGACCAATGGTTCGACAGCCGACTGCTGTACCGCACCAGTCGGCGCCGGGGTTCACGTGCCGGGGCACGGGTGTGGCTGGATGTCGCGGACGAGCAGGTGGCGGCCACGCCGCTGGAGGAGTTCCTCACCCAGCGCTGGGGGCTGCACCAGGGATTTCTCGGGCGCACCTACTACCTGCCGAACGCGCACCCTGCCTGGTCCTTCCGCAGGTGCACCCTGATGGGCTGGGAGGAGGACCTGGTCGCGGCGGCCGGGCTGTCGAGAGCTGAGGGCGAACCCGTGAGCGTCCTGTACTCGCCGGGCCTCCCGGTGGTCTTCGGCCCGCCGGAGCCCGTGGGCCGACCAGACGAGCAGACGGGTTGACGCACCCCGGCACCCCTAAGGCGTCGTGCGACCTTTGCAGCGGGCGTCGCGAGTGATCGAGAGCCCGCGCTGGAAGGGCCGTCCGGCCTGCGGGTTCCGGCGGAACGGGAGCGGCGCTTCGCGGGGCGGATGCGCGAGTGGACCGAAACGGGGCACAGGTGTCGAAGCGTGGACTGGGCACATGGGCCCCGACGCCCGGGCGGTCACCCGCTCTCATCCCTCGACGGCGACCGCCCGGGCGTCGGGGCACGGCACCGCCACGTCCTGGGCCCTCGCGCGCGGCGGTGCGCGATGACCGGGCTACCCGCGGCCGGAGCTGTTCTGGATGGGCAACGACCCCGACCAACCTCAGGATCAGGACTGCGATCGCGGCCCACCACAGGACCTTCACCGCGGAACCGGCACCGAACAGGATCAGAGGGCTGTGAAGGCGTCCCGGACGGTGTCGACGCGGCCGGGTCGAGGCCTCCGGTGTGACAGTGCAGGCAGGGGCCGCGGGTCACGCAGTTCACCTCTGGGCATCGATCGCACCCGGCCCGACCGAGACATCTCTCGATGCGTGTGCCATCCGTCGGCCCCCGGGAACGGTAAGGGGTCGATCAGGTTCGCCGTCCTCGCAGTGCCGAACAACATCCTTCTGGCCGAGCCGGGTGACGGGCCGCTTGTTCGGGTACCGGACATGAAGATAGTCGGCACGGTCCGTCAGCCTTGCTCCCCGCGCCGTTCGGCCAGCAGCAACGTATCCCGCCGGCCAGGCCCGGGCGCCGTCGCGATGGGGGCACGGGTGCAGGTACCCGTCCGGTGGCCGGCCGGGCCCGACCGGGGTGTCGGGCCCGGCCACTGTCAGTCGGTTGCGTTGCCGTCCCGTTCGTAGTTCGCCAGGGCGAGCCCCAAGGCGAAGAAGGTCGGCGCCCACTCCCCGACGAAGATTCCCCAGCGGTCCGCCCGTTCGAGGTCCTCCCGCCGGTTTGAGGCGAGCCAGGACGCGAGGGACAAGCCGATCGATCCGACGGCGGCGAGGTAGGCGTGCTCGCTGCGCAGGCCTGCATCGTGAAGAGCCTTGACGACCATCTCGGGATTCCTTCCATACGAGACGTGGAGGCTGCGAGCGATTCCCTGGCGCGATCCACCCTGGACATCGCCAAGCTCACAGAACGCTCTTTATGCGGACATTCCACCTTGATGGTCGGTGCGGATGCACCTGTGGTGACATTCCGCCCACCGGCGGAGCAATCGGAATCGGGCCTGGAGAAAGTCGGCCGTGAGGTGAAACCACTCGGCGACCCCTCGGCGAAGGCTTCCCCGACACAGGGTTCGAGACCTTCTCGACTGCTCGAAAGGATGCTGGTCATGAATTCTCGCTCCGCAGGTGCCGCGATGGTTCTGGGCACCGCCGCTCTCCTCACCCTCGGTTCCGGCGCCCCCGTGCTGGCCGCCTCGCAGGCCGACGAGGCGACCGTGTCCGTCCTGCACGCCGTCCCCGGCCTCACCGTGGACGTGTACGCGGGCGACAAGGAGCTGCTGCCGGACTTCACTCCGGGCACGTTGACCGATCCGCTCAAGCTCCCGGCAGGGTCGTACGACATCAAGGTCTTCAAGGACGGCGAGGGCCCCAAGGGCACCCCGGCCATCGAGAAGTCCGTGGAGGTCACGGCCGGTTCCAACGCCACCCTGGTCGCCCACTTGACGGCCGACGGCAAGCCGACGCTGGACGCCTTCGTCAACGACACCTCGAAGGTGCCGGCCGGCAAGGCCCGCCTCACCGTCAGGCACGTCGCCGCCGCGCCCGCGGTGGACGTACGGGCGGGCGGGACCCCGGTGTTCAAGGGGCTGGAGAACCCCAAGGAGGCCAAGGCCGAGGTGGATGCCGGCAGCATCTCCGCCGATGTCGTCCTCGCGGGCACCGACACGGTCGCCCTCGGCCCGGCCACCCTCGATTTGGCCGAGGGAAGCAACACGGTGGTCTACGCCTGGGGCAGTGCCACCGACAAGAACCTCGCCCTGAAGACCCAGACCATCGGAGGTATGCACTCCGCGCCCTCCGGCGTCCCCGCCGGTGAGACGGGACAGGCCACGTCGGTCGACCGCACCGCGCAGGTCGGCGCGCTCTCCGTCGGAGCGCTCATCGCCCTGGGCACGGCCGGATTCCTCCTGCGCCGTCGCACGGACGTCGGCTGACCTCTGCAAGCAGCCGCGGGTGCGGCCGTCGGCCTCCGGGCGACGGCCGCACCCGCGGCTCCCCCCACCCACATGCTCCGGAAAGGCTTTGACGTCATGGCAAGGTCCCTCACGGGGCGACGGCGGATTCTCGGACTTGTCGTGGGGATGACGGGCGTCCTTCTGAGCGTCCTGCTGGCGGTGACGCTCACGCGCGCTGCCTCCGGCACCTCGACCGATTTCGGAGCGGCCCCATCCGTGAACACCCGCGCCGAATCCGTCACTTCGGCGGAGGAGAAGCCGTCGCCATCGCAGACGGAACCCGACGACGCCCCGATGTCGAAAATCCCGGCTCCGACGTTCATGCACATCCCCCGACTGGGCTTGAGTGCCCCGATCGACCCGGTGGGGGTCGCGCCGGACGGACAGGTCGTCGTACCGGAGGACCCCGATCGAGTGGGCTGGTACCGCTTCTCCCCGCCCCCTGGATCCTCCGCAGGGTCCTCGGTGATCGTGGGCCATGTGGACGCGACCGGGCGCGGCCTCGGCGTCCTGGCGGCGCTGAGCAAGGTCGAGAAGGGCGATGGGGTCGCCGTGGAGCGGCCGGGAGGGACCGCGGTCACCTACCGCATCGTCTCTCGCCGCACGGTGGCCAAGGACGCGCTGGGGGAGTCGGAGGCGTTCCGCCGAGATGGACCACACCTGCTCACCCTCATCACCTGCGCCGCACCATACGTGCGTGAGAGGGGCGGATATCAGAACAACCTGGTCGTCACCGCAGTGGCGGTGCCCAGGTGAAGGGATCCTGGGGCGGTGAACAGGTTCTTGCCGCTAGTGTTGCGGTCGTGACCACCGATGCGGACGACAGCCTCGGCGAGCGCTTCGCCGCCGGCGACGAGGCGTCGCTGAACGAGGCCTACCGGCAGTGGGGTCCGCTCGTCTACACCCTCGCGATCCGCAAGCTCGGCGACACGGAAGAAGCCAAGGACGTCACCCAACAGGTGTTCGTCGGGGCCTGGGACAGCCGGAAGACCTTCGACCCCGCGCGGGCGTCCTTGAAGACCTGGATCATGGGCATCGCGCACAAGAAGATCGTCGACGCGCTGCGTCGGCGATCTCGCCACCTACGCGACGTGGAGGCCGTCATGGCCGTCTCCGGCGCGGCCGACTCGTCGGTACCGCTGACCGAGTCACTGCTGGAGTACGTCACGCTCATGCGTGAGATGGAGACCCTCCCCGATCAACAGCAGCAGGTCCTCAAGATGGCGTTCTACGAGGACCTGTCCCAGTCCCAGATCGCCGAACGCACCGGCCTGCCGCTCGGAACGGTGAAAACATACACGCGCCGCGGACTGATGCGGTTGAAGAAGCGGTTGGAGGTGGACGGTGCAGCACACCGATGAAGAAACCCTGGTGATGATGGCACTCGGGGAGAGCCCGGACCCGTCGGCCTCCCTGCACCTGCACCGATGCACGCTCTGCAGCAAGGAACTGGCCGCCCTCCGCAACCTCGTGAACGTGGCCAAGGAGCCCGGTCACGAAGAGGAACTCCTCACCCCGCCGGACAGCGTGTGGGCGGGCATCGCCGCCGAGCTCCGGCTGCCGGCGCAGGCGGCTGACAAGCACGTCCTCCACGACGCCCCCCGGGCAGCACCGCCCTCGGTCACACCGGGTGTCAAAGCCGGTCGCATGAGCCGCTTCACCGTGGCGCTGGCTGCCTGCGCCGCGTTGCTGGGAGCCGCCTCGGGCAGTGCGATCACCTGGTGGGCCACCCGCTCCGAGGACCCGCCCGCACGCACCGTGGCCGAAGGTCGTCCTCTGGATGCCCTGCGTGCCAGCTCCGCGGGATACGCGCGCATGGAAGATCGCAGCGGCAGCCGCACCCTCGACATCGTCGTGAAGGGCCTCCCCCGGACGACCGGGTACTTCGAGGTGTGGCTCATGGACCGGACCCACACCAAGCTGGTGTCGATGGGCGTCCTCGGCCCGGACGGTAGGGCGACCCTCCCGGTTCCGGCCAACATCGACCTGGACGAGTACTCCGTCGTCGACGTTTCGCTCCAGCCCTACAACGGCAAGCCCGACCACTCGGGCGACAGCCTCGTCCGCGGGGCCTACGCAAGCTGACGTCCCGCGGTCGGTCCTCCACCGAAGCTCGGTCCAGCCGAGCCCGTGGACCTCGTCCTTCTCGTCCTCATGTTGCTCGTCATGTTCGATGGAGGAGTCCGAGCACCGGGGAAGCTCGGTTCCGTTCGAGGATCAGAGCCCTTCCACCGACCCGCCGCTGCACATCTCCCCGGTGCGCACCGGTCGGGCCGGGCAACGGGGCGGTTGCCGAGCCCCGGACGTACGAGGGGCTCGCCGTACTCGTGCCGGGTCCTTCTTGCGCGCGGCCCCACGGCGTCGGGGCTCGTGGGGTTCTCGGCGTGACACTGTCATCGGACCCACTGGAGGGTGGGCGGCTCGATGCGCGGTCGTTTCATGCGCTGTTGCTGCTCGTATGGTGTTCGGGCCTCGGCTCGGTGGTGGACTGGTAGATCTTCGTGAGGTCCCGGGCCATGTCCGCGATCGCGTAGCGGGTGGTCACGGTCTCGCGGGCGGCGCGTCCCCAGTGTCGGCGTTGCTCCGGTGGGACGGAGGCGATTTTGCGGAGGCCGGACGCGAGACCTGCGGCGGTGGAGGTGTCCAGCAGGATTCCGTTTTCTTCGTGGCGCAGGTAGTGCGCGACTCCTCCGCGACGGGGCCCTGCGGCGGGAAGGCCGGCTTCCATGGCCTCCAGGATGGCGAGCCCGAACTCTTCTTTGGCGCTGGGGCAGACGTACCAGGCCGGTGTGCCGTGAACGGGATCTGCCAGGGCGTGCTCGAGGCGCCGGACGGTGTCGTTGGGCATGGCGGGCATCAGGGCCAGCCGGCGTGCCGCGAGGGGGTCGCGGGCGCGGAGCAGGGTGTCGATGGTGGAGCGCATGCGCTGCTCGTGGGGGGACGGGTCATGGGGGGTGCCACCGATCACGACGAGGGTGGTGGTGCGCCACAGTTCGGTTGTCAGCCAGGTGTGGACCAGGAGGTCTTGTTGTTTGACGGGGTGCAAGCGGCCCACGCAAAGGAGCAGGGGCAGGGTCCGATCGTCGGGGGACAGGGTGGCGGCGTGGGAGTCGCCTGCGAAGAGTCGGTCGAGGAGTCTGCGCCGTAGGGCTTCTTCGTGTGGGGTGGGTGTGTAGGGAGCGATGCCTTCGGGAGGGGCGGGCGGGCCTTGCGGGCCGTAGCGGGTGCGCAGGACGGGGAAGTAGCGGAGGAGGTCGTCAGGGCCGGTGCGTCCGGGTATGGCGATCACGGTGTCGGCTCGGGCGACCAGACGGTCGGCGCAGAAGACGCGGTGGAGGTCGTCGCGGAGGGTCTTCTCTGCGGCGGTGTCGCCGGGGTGGGCTCGGGTGTGTTTGCGGACAAGGGTCCGGTGCGGGTCCGGGGGTGGCGGTGAAGAGCAGGCGGGCTCCGGTCCGGGTCGCTGCGTGGGCCAGCGCGAGGGCCGCTTCGTCCGCGTACCGGACGTGGACGAGGTCCGGGATCGCAGACAGGGAGGTGAAGAGGCGTTCGGCCCACCAGGCGAGTGCGGGCCGGTGGTGGCGCCAGTCGTCCGGGTGAGGAGCGGTGGGGGCGTCGATGGGCAGTCGGAGCATCCAGTGGTCCGCGGCGCGCTGGAGGAGGAGGCGGGGGTCGCGTGCGAGGCGTCGTGGTCGGCGGTCACCACCGTCAGCACACGGTCGATGCCGTCGTGTGCCGCGAGCTGGTCTCCGAGGGCGGCGAGGAGGACGGCCATGCCTCCGCTCGCGCCCTGGCCCGGTGTGTCGAGGTCGCCGTGCAGCATGGTCTGGGCGACGGTGATTCCGTGTGGGCTGCCGCAGTCCTGCGGCTCGGGGTCGGGTGAGTCGAGGAGAAGTCGCTCGTAGGCGTCCTCGGCGGTGCCGGCCGCGGGCAGGTGCGGCGGACCGTCGGGCAGAAGGTGCAGGTAGCGCCAGGCCGCGTGGCGCACGGTCCGGTCCGGGGTGGCTGCTCTTCGCGCGGCCTCCGCGGCCGGCAGGGGGCGCAGCCCCGTGGATGTGGCGCAGTCGAGGAGGAACGCGGTGCGGGTGGTGTCGGGCGCCTCGTGCAGGAGGCGGGCCAGGGTTTCCTCGGCATGGGCGGTCCCGAAGTGCCGGACCGTGTCGGGCCACATTTCGCCCAGTACGGAGGAGACCGTGGGATGGTCATGGGCGTGTGACAGGAGGGCCTCGGGGGTGAGGGGGACGTCGAGGCGGCAGGCCCGGCGCAGGGAAGCCACGACGACGTCCTCCCGGTTCGGGCGTGGGGGCGTACCGGAGGCGGCCATGAGGAGGGGGCGAGGTCCGTACTCGGCGTCCAGCAGCATCCTGGCGCTGCCGTGCGTCCAGGGTGGCTCTCCGGTGGGTCGCTGTTGCCCGCGAGGGCCGTAGTAGAAGGCGTCTCGGGCCGAGGCGAGGGGATCCGGCTCGGCCGCGGTAGAGGCGGTGGGGGTGCTCCCCCGTTCCGGCGTGAATTCGGCCACCACGGCTCCTTCGTACGGACGAACGCAGACGCAGCGGGTTCCGATGCCGGGTGTCCTGTGGATGCACCCGGCACCGGAATCGGAGGTCCGTCGATCATGGTCGACCGTGCTGTGCATCCGGGGGCGGGGTCGAAGGGGAAGTGCTCTACATGCCTCGCGTCGTGGTCGTCAGTCCGCCCTTCCGCTCTCACGCCGCACCGCTGTCCGTGCTCGCCGGCGCGTTGCGCGAGCGCGGCGCGGATGTGGTCTTCGCCTGCACGGAGGCGTTCGAGGACCTCGCCGTGGGAGCGGGTCTGCGCTTCGTGCGGCTGGCGGTGACGCGGAAGGCCAACACGGGGGTCGCGGAGACGACGGCACAGGACCCGACGGAGGCCGGCAGGCTGACGGAGTTCCTGGACGCCACCCGGCAGGGCTCGATCGCAGCGCTGGCCACGCAGGCGCGGCACCGCCGGGCGGACATGCTCGCCGAGCCGGAGGCCGTGCTGGCACGGCTGCGCGCACTCGACGAGCACACCCGGCCCGACTGGTACGTGGTCGACCAGCTCGCCTACTGCGCGACACTCGCCCTGCACTGCCTGAGGGCCCGGTACGCGACGTACTGCCCGGGGCATCCGACGTACGTCCCGGGGGCCCCGACGTCCTCTTCGGTGTCCCTTACGACTGGCCGACGGCGCTGCGCCCCGATCCTCAGGTCCTGTCCCGGCTCGAAGACGCCGCACGGGACAACGACCGCACCTTCACCACCCTGTTCGAGTCGTTCCGGCAGCGCTTTGCTCCCGGGGCCCCGAGTCCGGGCCTCGCGTTCGCGCTGACCTCTCCACATGCCGTGCTGTACGCGTACCCCCACCTGCCGTGGCTGCCTCTCCCGCCCCGGGGGCCCTAGCACGTCTTCGCCGGACACATGACGGGCGCCCCGCCGTCTCTGGATCATGCGTGGGCGCGCACCCTGCGCAGGCTGCGGCGGACCGCGGACCGAATCGTGCTCTTGGCACTGGGCACCTTCCTGTCGGCGCGCGACGACGTCCTGCGCACCGTGGTGACGGGGGCGCTGAGGAGCACGACCAGGACGGCGTTGATCGTCTCCGCGGGCGGGAGGACGGACGAGCTCGCCGACCTGGCCGCAGAGGACGTCGTCATCGCCCCGTCCGTCCCGCAGCAGGCCCTCCTCCCGCACGTGGACGCGATGGTGCACCACGGTGGGAACAATTCCTTCACCGAGTGCCTGCGCTCGGGGGTGCCCGCACTGATCCTGCCGTTCTCCAGCGACCAGTTCGCCATCGCACGGGACGCAGAACGCTTGGGCGTGGGGCTCGTACGCGACCCGAATGCCCTGCACCCCGGCGACATCCCGCGGACGCTCGACACACTGCTCACGGTCACCGCCCCCGCCATGGCCGGTTGGGCACGCGCGCTCGACGCATCCGGACCGGGCCACGCGGCGGCACGACTGCTCGAGGTGATGGGGCGGGAGGGTCCCCGGGTCCGCATCGCGCAGCCACCGACCGATCATCGACGTCATTCGGCCCTTGAGTAGGCATTCTGCCCCCCGGGCCATGGTGGGAGGCCGCGCGCCCAGCGGAGTCTGCCTGCGCCTGGGGGCGTCAGGCGGTCTCGGTCCGCTGCGCCGTCTCCCTCGCTCTGCCTCATGTGCGGGTGTGCGGCGCCTGCGAGGGTGGTCAGGAAGCCGGGCACTGCGGTATCGACGGCAGAGAGGGGCGGGGACGACCCTGTCGGGAAGGTTGAGGCGGCGTCCACCCGACGGGGAAGCGCGTCCTCGGCGGCGACTGTGCCGGGCAGGACCCAGGTGCCGGTGAGGACGACCACCTCTTCTCCCGGAGGCAGGGGCCGGGAGGGTGGGATCGGGTCCGGGCCCCTGCCGGTTGTCATCGGTGTTCGATGCCGATCTGAAGGTTGACGAGGGACTGGGGGACGTTGGCGTCGGTCGTCCAGGTGCTGAAGTCGGTGCCCTTGGTGAAGGTGACGGTGAAGCGGGGGTCGGTCTCGAAGGTGGTGGCAGTCGCCGCCTTGTGCACGCGGGTGGCTGCCAGGGCTCGTGCGGTGGTGCGGAAGGAGTACGGCGTGGCGTCGGGGTTGGCCTGGGAGGAGAAGACGTCGGTGTTGGCGGGGATCGCGGCAGTACCCGTCGGGCGGACGGGGTGCTTGTCGGGGGCGGGCAGTGCGGCCCAGGAGCGGGGCCGGTACCTGTCGCCGTCGGTCAGGTAGGTGTAGCGGGCGCCGTGCAGGCTCCAGCCGGAATCACCCGAGCGGATGCGGGCCCGGCGCAGGTCGAGGACGGCGACGCCCTGGGGGCCCAGCACTGTCATGCGCTCACGACTGCTGCCGGGTGCGTCGACGACGAGGGCGGTGTTCTCCTCCAGGGCGTAGACGCGGTCGTGTCCGGTGTCGGCGGCGAGGCGGTAGGCCCGGCCTTCGCGTCCGTAGGCGCCGGTGTGGGTGTCGATGAGGCCGGAGGTGAGGAATCCGAATCCGCCTTGGGGGATGTGGCCGAGGCGGGTGGGGTCGTCGAAGTAGCCGGGGGCGCTGCCGTCGCGCAGGGCTTCGTAGGATTCGCCGCCGGTGACCATGTGGGGTCCGGAGGCGATCTGTGCTCCGGCGGAGGATCCGGCGATCACGGCTCCGTGGGCGAGTTTGGCTCGGATGGCCGCCAGGACCGCGGTGTCCTGGTGGGAGGGGCCGCGCAGGAGGGTGGTGATGTAGCGGTACTGATCGCCGCCGCCGAAGAAGAAGCCGGTCATGGAGTTGACCTGGTCGACGACGGTGGGGTCGTCGGCATTGGTGATGTGGTCGAGGTCCACAGGGATCCACTGGGCGTCGGCGGCGCCGTGCTGCCGGAACAGGTCGGCGTAGTAGGCGCCGTTACACGCCGAGTTGCTGCAGGTGGCGGGGTCGTCGGCGTTCGGGTCCCGGCTCTCCGGGACGGAGGCGGCGGTGATGACGCCGATGCGGGCCGCGGCGCCGCCGGCACGTCGGATGATCTCGCCGTAGACGGCCTTGTTGTCGGCCTTGAGGCCGCCTCCGATCAGCACCAGGGATCCCGCGGGGCGGTCGGCGGGTCGGGGTCCGGCCTGGGCGGCCGGGGTCATGGTGAGGAGGGTGAGGGCGACGCTGCACGTCAGGACGGTGCGGCGGGCAGGTCGGAGCGAGACGCGCATGGTGCCTCCGTGACTGGTGAGTACGCGGTCGGGGTGTGGGGGGCGTGCGGGCCTCCGCCCCGGGTGCCGGGGCGGAGGCGGTGGGGATCAGGGGGTGCGGGCGTCGCCGAGGTCGGCGATGAGCGCGGCCAGCATCGCGATGCGCTCGGGGACGGTGGAGACGTCGAGCCATTCCTGGGGGGTGTGGTCGGCGCCTCCGACGGGGCCCAGACCGTCGAGGGTCGGAACGCCCGTGCCCGCGATGAGGTTGGCGTCACCCACCCCGCCGGTGGCGGCCGCGCCGAACTCCACACCGGCGGCTCGTCCGGCCCGTTGCGCCGTCTGGAGCATGCGGCGCGAGGCGGGCGTGTCCTCCATGGGCGGGCAGAGGTCGAGCCGCTCGACGTCGATGCCGGTGCCCGGTACGGCCGGGTGGGCGGCGGTCTCCCGAATGGCCCGTTCGACCCGCTGGACATCGGCGGTCGTGGCCGCACGGACTTCGACCCTGAGCTCGGCTTGCGGGCAGACGATGTTGGCGCGGGTGCCGGCGCGGACGACGCCGACGTTGACCGTCACGTCGTCCCAGTGCCCGTTGAGGGCTTGGAGGGCGACGACGAGGTGGGCGGCAGCCAGTGCCGCGTTGGCTCCGCGTTCGGGTTCGATGCCCGCGTGCGCGGCCCTGCCCGTGACGGTGAGCAGGAAATCGGCTACGCCCTTGCGGGCGATGACGAGGTCGCCGTTCTCGCGGGCGCATTCGAGGCCGAGGCCGTAGTGCGTCCCGCGGGCGGTTTTCTCGATCAGGTCGCGCGATGACGGCGAGCCGATCTCCTCGTCGGGTGTGGCCAGGAAGACCAGCTCGTCGTAGGCGTCCGTTCGGTGTTCGGCCAGGATTTCCAGGGCGGCGAGGCCTGCGAGGAGGCCTCCCTTGTCGTCGCTGACTCCGGGTCCCGTGGCGGTGACTCCGTCGCATCGGAAGGGGCGGGCGGCCGCGGTGCCGTCGTCGAACACGGTGTCCATGTGACCGGCGAGGAGGATCCGGCGACCGCCGTCGGCTTCGGGGAGGCTGCCGCGTCTGCGGCCGATCACCGCGTCCCCGCTGCGCCGCGGCCCGTCGGGGGCGAAGCGGATTCGTTCCACTGCGAAACCCAGGCGGAGCAGGCGGTCCATCACCCAGTCGGCGACCTCGTTGACGCCGTCGGGGCTGTAGGAGCCTGAGTCGATGGACACCAGCGCTTCCAGGTCGCGCAGGTACCGGGTGAGGTGGGTGCGGGCCAGGTCCAGGAGTTCGGCGGTGTGCTCCTGCCGGGCGGCTGCGGGGCTCACAGGACCTTGGACAGGAATGCGCGGGTGCGCTCCTGCTCGGGGTCGACCAGGACGCGTCGGGGGTCGCCGGCTTCCACGACGACGCCTTCGTCCATGAACACCGCCGTGTCGCCGACCTCGCGCGCGAAGCCGATCTCGTGGGTGACGACGACCATGGTCATGCCGTCGGCGGCGAGCCGGCGCATCACGTCGAGTACGTCGCCGACGAGTTCGGGGTCGAGCGCGGAGGTCGGTTCGTCGAACAGCATCAGTTTCGGCTGCATCGCCAGGGCTCGGGCGATCGCCACCCGCTGCTGCTGTCCGCCGGACAGCTGAGCAGGGTAGTGGCCGGCCCGGTCACCGAGTCCTACCTGAGCGAGCAACGCGTGGGCGTGCTCCAGGGCCTCGCCCCGGGAGACGCCGGCGACCTTGACCGGGGCTTCGACGACGTTCTCGACCGCCGTCATGTGCGGGAAGAGGTTGAAACGCTGGAACACCATGCCGATGTCCCGCCGTCGGGCGGCGACCTCACGTTCGCGCAGTTCGTACAGCCGGTCGCCCTGCTGACGGTAGCCGACGAGGTCACCGTCCACGGTGAGCCTGCCGCCGTCGACTTTCTCCAGGTGGTTGATGCACCGCAGGAAGGTGGACTTGCCCGACCCGGAGGGGCCCAGCAGGCAGCAGACCTGCCCGCGCTCGACCGTGAGGTCGATGCCCTGGAGGACTTCCAACCCTGCGAACCGCTTGCGTACACCTTCGGCACGCACCATGGCCGTGCTCATCGGTTCCGCTCCTTGTCGTTCTTTCGGCCCGGTGCTCTTCCGGCGCCCGCCGTGCCCAGGAGGCGGCGCAGCGGTGAGGCTCCGGAGCCGCGGACGGTACCTCGGCCGTAGCGGCGTTCCAGCCACGCCTGGGGGATTCCCAGCAGGGTCACCAGGCCCAGGTACCAGAGGCTGGCCACGACGAGCATCGGGATGACCTGGTAGTTCTGCGCGTACACGGCCTGGATGTTCGACATGAGGTCGTTGGCGGAGATGACGGAGACCAGGGCGGTCATCTTCAGCATGTTGATGGTCTCGTTGCCCATCGGCGGGATGATGACCCGCATGGCCTGTGGCAGGACGATCCTGCGCATGGTCAGGGCGGGTCGCATGCCCAGGGAGTGGGCGGCTTCGGCCTGTCCGGGGTCCACGGACTGGATGCCGGCGCGGACGATCTCGGACGCGTAGGCGGCTTCGTTGAGTCCGAGGGCGAGGAGGGCGGCGACCGCCGGGGTGAGCAGGGAGTTGGTGTCGGCCTGGAAGAAGGTGACCTCGGTGAGGGGGATGCCGATCTTCACCTGGGAGTAGAGGGCGGCGGCGTAGCCCCAGAAGATGATCTGTACGAGCAGGGGGGTGCCGCGGAAGACCCAGACGAACAGGTTGGCCAGGCCGTAGAGAACCGGGCTGGACGACAGACGCATGACTGCGACCAGTGTTCCCAGGCCCAGGCCCAGGAGCATGGCGGCCGCGGTGAGCCACAAGGTGGTGGCCAGGCCGTCGAAGACCAGGTCGGCGAAGAGGTAGTCGCCGACGACGTCCCAGCGCAGGTTGTCGTTCTTGGCGAGGGATCCGATCACGCCGACGAGCGCGGCCACGGATGCCGCGGCGGCGGCCCAGCGGCCGTAGTTGCGGACGGGGACGATCTCCAGGGGCAGGTCCGGCATGTGTCCCTCCTCCCTGGACGGGTGTGCGGCCGGTGTGGTGGTGGCGGGCATCTCTAGTCCACCGCCGCGTTCTTGGTGGCCTTCTCGACGGCGATGGAGGCGACGCCATACTGGTCGTAGACCAGTGCCAGGGTGCCCTCGTCGATGAGGGCCTGGAGGGCCTTTTGGATGGCGTCGGTCAGTTCGGGCAGCTTCTTGTCCACGGCGATGCCGTTGGGGGAGGCGCCGTAGCCGCCGGGGGCCGCGGGGTCCTCCACCAGGTCGAAGGTGTTGCCGCTGTCGGCGGTCTTGGCGACCCAGCCTGCGGCGGGCTTGGTGAGGACCTGGGCGACGACCTTGCCCGCGCGCAGTGCCAGCTGGGCGTCGGAGTCCTTGGGGAAGGTCTGGATGTCGAGCCGCTCCCGGCCCGCCTTTTCGCAGGCCGCTTGGTGGTCCTTCAGGAGGTCGAGCTGGTTCGTGGCGGCCTGGACGGCGACCTTTCGTCCGCAGAGGTCGTCGAGCGTGGTGATCTTCGCCGGGTTTCCGTCCATGACCAGGACACCGGATCCCGAGCGCGAGTAGTCGACGAAGTCGACGACCTTCTGCCGTTCCTTGTTGTCGGTGATGGCCGACATGGCGACCTCGAACTTGCCGGCCTGGATGGCCGGGATGATGCCGTCGAACTTCTGCGGAGCGAACGCGAAGGACACGCCCAACTTGGCGCCCAGGGCCTGTCCGAGGTCGTAGTCCAGGCCGGTCAGCCGGCTGCTGCCCTCCTTCTCGAACATCTCGAAGGGCGCGTAGGGGACGTCCGTGGCCACTCGGACCCGGCCCGCCTTCTTGATCTTCTCCGGCAGGAGGCCGTGCAACGCCTGGTCCTTGTCGATCCGCACACCGGCGACGATGACGGGGCCGGCCGGGGTTGGTGCGGCATCGCCGCCGGAGTCGCCGCAGGCGCTGAGCGACACCAGCGCGGCGGCCACCGCCGCGGCCATCGCCATATGGCGGGAGGGACGAGTGTTCATGGAAACGCAGCCTCTCAGGGGGTGCCTCGCCGGCGGGATCCAGCCGCCGACCACAACCCGGAAGTTACAGATTCATCCTTACGCTGGCTAGATGTATCGCGCATTACGTTCATGTAACGCAGATCATCAGGGGATGATTGAGGACCTTAGGCGCCTAACATCCATATTTATTCGAGCCGTTTGAAGGCAGGTCCACTGAATCTGGTTGTACATCTTCCCGACATCGACAGCGGCTTGTATGTTCCGCTACCAATCCCCCGGAGAGCCCGCCCTTGGCGATGACGCTCCGTCGGCCGCCTCGTGCGGCTCCCCCGACCGCCCTTACGGAGCGCCCACATGACGCCACGCTCGTCCCGCACCACCGTGCCCCTCGTCCTCGCGCTGGCCACGGTCACCACCGCCTTGACGCTCCAGCAACCGGCCCACGCGGCAGCCGACCGGATCCGCCTGGGGAGCACCACGGACGTGAGCCGCGTTTCCTGGAACGGTCCCGCCTTCACCATGAACGGGGCGGGCGCAGTGGTGACCGCCTCCATGGCCCGTGCCGTCGACGAGATCCGTGGCGGCACCGGCAGTCTCGACGTCGTCGTCCTGTCCGGCTCCGCACCCACCTCGGGCAGCCCGACCCCCGAATGCGACACAGTCATGGCACTGTCCGGCGTTAACTCCTGTACCACCTGGACGCTCACCGCGGCAGCCGACGGCAACAACAGCCAGGTCAACACCGACATCCGCAACGCCGAGTTCGTGTACTTCGCAGGCGGCGACCAGTGCCGCTACGCCGCGTGGAAGGGCACCGCCCTGGAGGCGTCCGTCGAGTCCGTGGTCGCCAAGGGCGGCGGCTCCGGAGGCGGAAGCGCCGGCCACCACATCAACAGCCCCCTGGTCTACGACGCCTGCAACGGCAGCGTCACCAGCACCGAAGCCCTCGCCAACCCCTACAACCGCTACATCAGCTTCACCACCGGCATGTTCGAATGGGCCGACTACGGGGCCGTCCTCAACGACTCCCACTTCGTGACCCGCGACCGCATGGGCCGCACCATGGCCTTCCTCGCCCGCGCGGTGAAGGACGGCCTCGCCCCGGGCGGAACCGCCTGGGGAGTCGGCGTCGAGGAAGGGGGTGGATCACTCTTCCTCGACCGCAACGGAAAGGCCACCCAATACGGGAAGGACGCCTACGTCGTCCTCGCGGACCACCAGCCCGAACAGGCCCTCGACCGCAAGCCCCTCACCTACACCGGATTCAAGATCTGGCGCCTGGCCCCCGGAACGATCTTCGACTTCAGGAACCGCCCCACCTGCGGCTACTACCTGCGCAGTGTCACCGGCGGCGTCCCCGACACCAACCTCTACAACGGAACGCCGATCACCGACTGCGCCGGCCAAGGCGGCGGCACCCTCGCCGAGAGCGAGCCGAACGACACCCGCGACACCGCCGACGATGCCACCGCCCTCCCCTCCCCCGCGACCCTCACCGGCAGCATGAAGTCCGCCAGTGATCGCGATTACTTCAAGGTCTCCCTCTCCTCGGGCCGGACCGCCACCATCACCTGCGCGATCCCCTCCGCCTACGACGCCGACCTCTACTGGCTCGACGCGGCCGGCAGCACCCTGGAACGCTCCGTCAACGACGGCGCCGGCACGGACGAGAGCCTCACCTTCACCCGCACGGCCACGGGCACCGTCAACTACTACCTTCAGACCGAGGCATACAGCGGCTCCGGAACCACCCCCTACAGCTGCACCCTCACCAAAAGCTGACAGCCATCCTCCCCCAGCCGGCATACCGACCCCGAAGGCCCCGCACGTGCACCGAGCCGTGCGGGGCCCGGCCCCACCGGCGTCACACCGGATGCGCCAAGGTCCAAGGATCAAGCAGGGCATCCAGCTCACCCGCATCGAGCAGGCCCTTGCGTGCCGCCAGCTCTCGCACCGGCAGGCCGGTGTCCAGGCACGCACGGGCCAGTTCCGTGGCCCTCTGATAGCCGAGGACCGGGTTGAGCGCGGTGGCCAGACCCGCCGACCCCTCCACATCCGCACGCAGACGAGCCTCGTTCGCCTCGATCCCGGACACGCACCGCTTCGCCAGCAGCCGCCCCGCGGCGTCGAGACGCTCCACCGCGGTCAGCAGGAGGTGCACGATCAGCGGCTCGAAGGCGTTCAACTGCAGCTGCCCGGCCTGCGCGGCCGCCGACACCGACGCGTCGACACCGATGACGTGGAAGCAGACCTGGTTGACGGCCTCCGGCACGACGGGGTTCACCTTCCCCGGCATGATGCTCGACCCGGCCTGCAGGGCCGGAAGCCGGATCTCGCCCAGACCCGCGCCGGGCCCGGAACACAGCAACCTCAGGTCGTTGCAGATCTTCGACAGGCGCACCGCGTACTGCCTGAGCGCACCGGACAGACCGAGGAACGCACCCATGCCCTGGGTGCTCTCGACGAGGTCGCGGGCGGGACGGACGGGCACACCGGCCACCGCCGCAAGCCGGGGCACGACCGCTCGGGCGAAGCCCGGCTCCGCGTTCAGCCCGGTCCCGATCGCGGTCCCTCCCAGATTGACCTCCAGCAGCGCAGAAGCAGCGTGCGCCAACGACGCGGCATCGTCACGGACGGTCAGTGCGAACACGTCGAATTCCTGGCCCAACGTCATCGGCACTGCGTCCTGGAGCTGCGTCCGTCCCAGCTTCACGGTCTTCGCGAACGCCTCGCCGCGCTCGGTGAAAGCCTCCGCGAGCACGCCCATACTTCCCAGGAGCCTGCCGGAGGCCGCGTGCAGGGCGATCTTCACCGCCGTCGGATAGGCGTCGTTGGTGCTCTGCGAGCGATTGACGTCGTCGTTGGGATGCAGGTGCTCGTAGGCGCCGCGGGGGTGGCCCAGCAGCTCCAGGGCACGATTCGCGATCACCTCGTTGGCGTTCATGTTCGCCGACGTACCCGCACCCCCCTGGAAGACGTCCACGACGAACTCCTCGTGCAGCCGCCCGCTGCGGATCTCCCCGCATGCCGCCACGATCGCCTCCGCGCGCTCGGCCGGCAACACCCCGAGGTCCCGGTGCGCCGACGCCGCGGCCTCCTTGACGCAGGCGAGCCCCACCACCAACTCGGGGTGTGCGGACAAGGGGATCCCGCTCAACGGGAAGTTCTCCAACGCGCGCAGGGTGTGGATGCCGTAGTACACCTCCGCAGGAACGCTCCGCTCCCCGATCAAGTCGTATTCCGTCCGTCGTGTCCCCAACGCACTCCCTCTCGTCCCGCCCGGGCCATCACTCACTCGGTGAAGTATCATGCAATACAAATCTGCTTCGCAAGAGACAGTAAGTAGCATTTGTTACACCAACGATGGCGGACGCGCCGTCCGCCGAGGGCCTGGTGCCGGATTCCGCCCTGCGGCATCCGGAGCACCACGCTCACCTGCCGACGGTCAGGCAGCCAGGAAGGCCCCCTGGCCCACCCTGTCGGGCCCGGAGACCCGACGAGACGAAGCACTAAGCTCGGCGGACGCGACCATCAGGACGAACGGAAGGGAACACCCCACGATGAGCGGCACGCTCGCCGACGACATCCGCGCCAAACTGGGCGATTTCAGCCCCGCCGAGCGCAAGGTCGCCCGCGTCCTGCTGGCCGGCTACCCCTCCCCGGTCTTCGAGACCGTCGCCGTGATCGCCGACCGGGCCGCCGTCTCCACTCCCACGGTGCTTCGGTTCGCGGCACGGATGGGCTACCGCGGCTTCCCCGACCTCCAGGCCGCCGTTCGGGAGGAATTGGACGCCCGCAGCGCCTCCCCCGTCACGCTCTACGAAGCCGCCGGCCTGGGCCATGCCGAGGAACCGCAGGCGGCGGCCACCGTCCTTCAGCGGGCCGGCGCCGCCATGGGCCCCGCCCTGGAACGGACACTGGCCGAGATCCCTCCGCACGACTTCGATCGGGCGGTGGATCTCCTCGCCGATCGCAAGCGACGCGTCATCCTCGCCGGTGGCCGCTTCACCCACCTCCTGGCCCAGTACCTCGGCCTGCACCTGATGCAACTCCGGGAGGAGGTCCACTTCCTCCCGGACCGACCCGTCGAGCGGACCGCCGCCCTCACCCGGTTGACACGCCGCGACGTCGTGGTGCTCTTCGACTACCGTCGCTACGAAGAGGACAAGACCGCCATCGCCCGACTGGCCCGCGAAAACGGCGGCCGCACCGTGGTGTTCACCGACCCCTGGCTCTCCCCCGCCGCCGCCCACGCCGACGTGGTGCTACCCGCACACGTCGGAACCATGGCCCCCTACGACAGCCTCGTGCCCACCATGGCCATCATCGAGGCCGTCATCGCCGGCGTCATCGCCGCCCTCGGCCCCGACGGCCACAGGCAGCTCACCCACAACGAGGACACCGCCCGCCGCATAGGGCTCATCTGAACCACGCATCCGGCTCCGGCACCCGAACCCGGGCATGATGCTCTGGGCACGGCAGCCGGAACGCTTACGGTGCGTTGCCAATCGCCGCATCCGTGAAGCCCCCCGTACCCGAAGCTCCAGTGCAGGACAGAACCCGTTTCGTGGAGTTCTTCAAGACGTGGCAGTGGCAGGTGACCCATGTCGGACCCCGGCTCCCGGCAAGCGCATGACCTGACCACCGGCGCCGTGGCACGGCGACTGGGGGTTTCCCCGACCACGGTGCGTTCGTGGGATCGCCGGTACGGAATCGGACCGGCGGAGCACACGGGTGGGCGGCACCGGCGGTGGAGCTCCTCGGACGTGGAGGTGCTGGAGGACATGTGCCGCCTGACCACATCCGGGGTACCACCCGCCGAAGCGGCGCGCCGGGCACGCGCCCGGCGGGAAAGAGCAGTCGGGACGACGGTCCGCTCGGGCGGAGCCGGATCCGAGGCGCTCCGTCGACAGGACCGGTCGTCACCTGGGCCTGCCGCCTGGGCCGATCGGGCGAACCAGAACCCTGGCGGAGGTCTCCCGCTGGGCCGCGACGTGCGCCGGGAGTGCAGGGGCCTGGCCCTGGCGGCACTGCGGCTGGACGGCCCCGCCATGGCCACTCTGCTCGACCGGGCGGTACGCGCCTACGGCGTGGTCGTAGCCTGGGAGGAGGTGATGGGCCCGGTGTTGCAGGCCGCGGGGAGCAAGTGGGAGTACTCCCCCGAGCGATACATGGAGGTCGAGCATCTACTGTCCTGGCACGTCTCCACCGCTCTGAGCCGGTCTGTCACCGGTACCGCGCTCGAATCCGAGGCCATGGTGATCCTCGCCTGCGTCTCCGGCGAACGGCACACGCTTCCTCTGGAAGCGTTGGCCGCGGCTTTGGCCGAGCACGGCGTGCGGGCTCGCATGCGGGGGGCCTCCGTCCCGATGCCGGCCCTGGAACGGGCAGTGCGACGATCGGACCCGTGTGCCGTGGCGCTGTGGTCGCAGACGTCCGCCCTCGCCGGGCGGATCGCCCGCGAACCGGCCGCGACCCTGGGGGGACATCGCGAGCCACTGGTGCTGCTCGGGGGCCCCGGTTGGCTCGCCGGCGACCCCCCGCCGGGCACGGCACGCCCCACGGGACTGCGGGAAACCCTCGACCTGATCCTCCGGGCGTCCCGGCCGGAAGTGACGAACGGACGGACGACCTGAGAGGGCGCGCGGCTCACGGCGCGAGCCGGGACACTTCCACGACTCATGTCCCGGGGTGGACGATGCCGGCCCGGAGGCGGTGCAGCCCTCGGCGGGCGTGGCTCTTCACCGTCCCCAGCGGCAAGCCGGTACGAGCGGCGACTTGCGCTTGGGTCAGGTCCGCGAGGTAGACCAGTTCCAGGACGTCGCGCTGGGCGCGGGGTAGCCGGTGCAGCTCCTGGGCAAGAACGATCCCGTCGAGGACGTGTGCGAGACCGTCGTCGCGGTCTGCGGGGCGGGGCGCGGATCGGGCAGCCCTGGCCACCAGGTCGGTGCGGCGGGTGCGGGCGGCGAGCGCGTCGGCGACCTTGCGGCGGGTGATGCCGGTCAGCCAAGCAGGCACGGACCCGAGGTCCGGCCTGAAGTTGGCCCGACCTCGCCAAGCGGCCACGAACACCTGTTGCGTGAGGTCCTCGGCGTCCTGACGGTCTCCCAAGGAGCGGAAAGCGAGGGCCTGCACGAAGCGGCCCCAACGATGATAGGCCGCATCCAGGCTACGGGGGTCTCCGCGGACCAAGCCGCGCCCGATCCGCTCATCGGTCAGGTCGCGGAAATGGTCGGCGGCTACACGGTCCGCTGTGCCATGCACGGGCATCGGAGCCTCCTGATCGCGGCTTGCCTGCTCTAGGACTGTGCTCACGGTCCCTGCGGCCGCATCCCCGCGACAAGTCGCATCGTTTCTGCACCGAATCCCTCCTCGCGCGCCAAGGAGGTCGGGTACCGAGCCCACCCGCTCCCTTCGGGCCCCCTTCCACCTTGCCGGGGCCCCTCGACGTTGCCGTTTCGAGGCAGCCTCTGTCGCAGCTCTCCCGCCGGGGGCGCGGTCCGCCCGTCGCCGAGGCAGAGGACTGCGCCCGGTGTCCGGCACGGAGCGGACGCAGCGTGCGTCGTTCGCGCCGGTGAGCCACGGCTGTCGTAAGCCTCGGCCGGGTGAGGGGGTTTGATCACCGTCCAACAGCAAGGCCGCACAGGCCGTCGCACCGGCGGAATCGTTCGCCGCTCGACCCAACCGGCCCTGGCGAGCTCGTCAGGCGGCCTGGCGGGGCCGGAGTTCCGCGCGGCCGAAGAGGAGGGCGTAGCCCTCGGGGAGGCGGTGGAGGATGCGGTCGAGGAGATCCGGTCCGGTGAGGCGGGCGACCACATTGAGGACGGCGCCGGTGTCCCAGCGGGCGACGGCGGGGGTGGTGCCGGTGCGGGTGGCGATGTCCTTGACGAAGCCCCAGCCGGTGAGGGGTTCGGTGGCGGGGATCTGGGCCGTGAAGGCGAGGGCGGCTTCGACGGGGAGGCAGCGGGCGAGGTCGACGCGTTCGTCGCCGGTGATCTGCCGGCCGAGAGCGGTGAGGACGTTGCGGACGGCTTCGTCGGCGCGTTCGATAACTGCCCGGCTCCCCCGGCCCTTCGTAGCTCCCTCCGGGCCGAAGACCCCAGACCCGGACTGCCCTGAGCCCAGGTTACCGTGGACCGTCTCGGGCGCCGCTTCGGGCCTGCTGCTCGACAGGAGGAACGACGGCGCCATTCGGCAGGCGCCATGCAAGGTGGCCCGAATCGGAACAGTCAGCGCTCCGCGCCTGGGGCAATCGCCCCCGAGCCCCCAACCCCACGCTGTTCGTTCAGCACGTGTCAAAGCGGAGCGCTGGTATTGCCGATCCTTCCACTCGTATCGGTGACTGCCATGGCAGTCCTGATGCTCAACGTTGCAAGAATCGTTGACCGTGATGAGCGTCATGTACGTAAATGCGGGCGATACGGAGTCCGGGGGTTCTGTGAGCTGGTGTCATTGGCGCGCTGGCCCGTCCCAGACCGCGCGGCCCATCCAACTGGCGGGTCGTAGCGACGGCCTCCCATTCCTCCTGTACGCCTGCACGCCGTGCCGCGAACAACGGGGCCTGACGCCTCGCGGGCAGCAGCCGGGGCTCGCGACCGAGCGGGCCGACGGCCCACGGTCCTTCGCCTCCTGAAGCGGGCACCCCCGCCAAGTCACATGTGCCCGGAGGGTTCGGTGTCGGGCCTCAGGGGTCTGCCCCTCGCCCACTCTGCTGCCGTTCGAGCATACGACTCCTGAAGACCGGCAGCGGCGCCCCATAAGGACTCCGAGCACACTGGTCCGTCCGGGCCGCAACACAGAGGAACGCGCGGTGTTTGAAGACGCCGATCGGGAGCACGTGAGGGTCACGACCAAATCCGGTACCACAACGAGGAGGTCCCCATGTCGGGCACCGAGAAGACCAAGGCTCAGGTCGAGCAGGCGAAGGGCAAGGCCAAGGAGGCCGTGGGCCGCGCGGTGGGCAACGAGCGGATGACCGCCGAAGGCCACGCCGACCAGGCCAAGGGCAACGCCCGCCAGGCCAAGGAAGACGTCAAGGACGGCCTCCGCCGCCACTGAACCCACGCCACACGCAGCCCCCCTGCGCCAAGGCGCCCGCCGGGCCCCGATCCCTCCCTCCGGGTCGGGGCCCGGCTCCGTAATCGGCACGGGCTCCCGCACGGGATACCGCATCTGCCGCCTCCGGAGCGGCGGCGGGAGGCCGCAGGCCCCTCGGCCCGGAAACCTTCCGACCCGCGGGAGTCGTGGCAGGTGGCGGGCAGCGTCCGGCCGACCGCGACACCCGGGCGGGTATGCGCGACCCCGCGGGCGGTTGGACATCGGTGGTTCCCGGACTGCTCGGCACGGCCGAAGGGGGGCATCAGAGCCGAGCCGTTCTCGCGGAACGGTGCCTTCGCCGCAGGTGTGGGCAAGTCGGCTGCAAGTCGGGGGCAAACTCCTCCACCCAGAGTGGAGGCATGAGCAAGAGCAACCCTTCCGATCTGTCCGTTCACCCCTACACCCGCGAGATGGCGATGATCCACCAGGTGTTCCGCCGCGAGTCCCGTCTCCTGGCCGAGCTCGTCCAGGACGTGCCGGACGCCGACACCGGCCGTGCGCGGGTCCTGGCCGAGCACTGGCGTCTGTACACCATCGGCCTGCACGCCCATCACACGGGTGAGGACGAGATGCTGTGGCCGGTCCTCCTCCCTCACCTCGATCTCGACGCGGAGCAGGTTCTGGCGATGGAGGCCCAGCACCGTGAACTGACCGAGGGGATCGCCGAGGTGCAGGTGCTGATGGACCGGTGGCAGGCGTCCGCGCGGGGCGAGGACCGTGACGAGCTCGCGGAGGCGCTGCGCCGGCACCACCGTCACCTGTGTGCCCACTTGGACGAGGAGGAGCGGGAGGTGATGCCGCTGGTGGCGCTCCACGTGGGAGAGGAGGACTGGCACGCGGTCGGTGAGCGTGGTCTGGCCGAGACGCCTCGCGACCGGTTGATGATCGCTCTCGGGGCGATCCTGGAGGACTGCTCGCCCGCACAGCGGCGGGAGTTCCTGGCGCGGTTGCCCGTGCCGGCACGGGTGCTGTGGAAGTTGCTCGGGCAGCGACAGTACCGTCGCGAGACGTTGCGGATCCGCGGGCGGCGCGCGTCCGTGTGACGACTACGACCGTGCTCCCTCCCGGTGCCGCCCGACTCGTACGAGCACGAACCGCCCCGGTCGCCCTGCCGGGGCGGGTTCACCGCGGTGGTTGCGGTTCCGGCAGTTCGGCGAGCGCGGTGGTGGCGGCTTCCTGCCAGTGGGGGGAGTTCCAGGCCGCGGCGACCTGCGCGGCTTCGAGGTAGTGGCGGCGCGCGTCCTGGGGCCGGTCCAGGAAGCGGGCCAGGTCACCGAGGCTCTGCGCGACGGGCCGAAAGACGATGCTGAGGCTGCTCGCGCCTCCGGCGAGCCCACGCAGTGGCAGCAGTTCCCGGTAGACCTCGGCGGCCGCTTCGCGGTCGCCGAAGGCGATGGCGGCCGTCCCGCGGAGCGCGGCCAGGATCCCGAAGGCGAAGTCCCGCAGCAGGGGCATGCGCCGGTCGAAGGCCTCCCGGGCCTCGTCCGGGCGGCCCGCGGCGAGCAGGGCGAGGGCGGTGAGGGACTCGTTGTGGGGCTGGTACCTCTCCCACACGGCGAGCAGCTGGGGCAGGACCTCGGTGAGTCGTCCCTGTTGGAGGCGGACGCATCCGAGGGCGAGGCCCGCGAGTCCGCTGAGGTCGACGGAGCCCCGGTCGCGCAGTTCGGCGACGGCCGTGTCCATCTCCGCTTCGGCGTCGTCGAACCGTCCCTGGGTGAGGGCGAGCAGGGGGTGGCGCAGCCGGGCCACGGCGGCCAGGCCGTGGAGGTGGTAGGTGTGGGCGATCCTGTCCGCTTCCTTGAGGCAGTGCTCCATGTGGGTGGGATCGTTGCGGGCCGCGGCCATGCGGGCGGCCGTGTAGGCGCTCATCCAGGCGTACTCGGGCCGGTCCGGTGAGGCGACTTCGGTGAGCTCTTGGTGGAGGTCCCGGTAGGTGTCCGGGGCGAGTTCGCAGTCGATGCGCCGCAGCAGCGAGGTGAGGGTCAGGCCCCGTAGGGGGGGGTCTTCGGTGGCGCGGGCCAGGTCCACGGCGCGGCGGGCGTGTTCCACCGCTCGGGGGTCGGTGTCGTCGAGGGCGTCGGCCAGCTGGTCGGTGAGCAGGCACCGCTGCCGGTCGGTCAGGTCGACGCTTTCGAGGAGTCGGGTGAGTTCGGTGACGGCCCGGGTGTCGGAGGCGGCGTAGGCGCGCACGCGCCAGGGGGTGGGTTCGGTCCAGGTGGTGTAGGCGGCGGTCAGCAGCTCGGGGCGGCCGTCGGTACGGGCGGCTTGTACGGCCTGCTGTTGTGCCTCGCGGGCGGGGACGACGGCGCCCATCCGGATACGGCAGTCGACCAGTTGGCCGAGGAGCCGGACGCGGAGCAGGGCGGGGTCCTGATCGAGGAAGGCGCTGTGGTGGGTGTCCAGCAGGTCGAGGGCCGCGTTCAGGACGGTTTCGGCGTTCTGAGGGGCGTAGCGGCGGATGGCCTGTTCGCAGGCGAGGCGGGCGTGGTGGACGGCGGCCGTGGCGTCGGTGGTGACGACCGTGGCGGCGTTGAGGAGGTGGTGGGCGGTGGCGGCGACGTCGTCTGAGCCCAGGGCGATCAGGCTGTGGCCGAGCCGGGAGTGCATGCGGGCGAGCCGTAGGCGGGTGAGGTCGGCTTCCAGGGCGTCGCGTACGAGGGCGTGGCTGAAGCGGACGGTGCCCGGTCGTGGTTCGGTGAGGAGCCCGGCGGTGATGCCGGCGTCGAGGGCGTCGAGGAGTTGGTCGGCGTCGGTGTCGGTGGCGTGGAGCAGCAGGGCGACGGGGGCTTCGCGGCCTGCGACGGCGGCCAGGCGCAGTCCGGCTGTGGTGGTCGGTGCGAGGAGTGCCAGGCGTCGGCGCAGGACGTCGTGGACTCCTTGCGGGATGCGGGCCATGGCCTGCTCCTCGCCTTCGTCGACGAGCAGGAGGGAGCTCTCCCTGAGGTAGAAGGGGTTTCCGCCGGTGCGTGCGGCCAGGACGGCGGCGGCGTGGTCGCTGATGTCGGGGGAGAGGCCGCGCAGGAGCGTGGTCGCGTGCTCGGTGGCGAGTCCGGTGAGGTGCAGGCGCAGGGGGGTGCGGGCCGCCAGGCGGGCGAGGGCGGCGGTCAGGTCGCCCTCGCCGGTGCGGTAGGAGGCCACCAGGAGGAGGGCGGCGTCGGGTAGTTGTTCGGCGCAGAGGAGGAACAGTTCGACGCTCTCCTGGTCTCCGCGGTGCAGGTCGTCGAGGAAGATGGCCAAGGGTTGCCGGCGGGCGGCGTGGCGGAGCCAGTTCAGGAGCGCGCGGTGCAGGCGGAACCGTCGGGCGGGGCTGCCGTCCTGTTCGCTGTCGTCGGTGCCCGGGGTCAGCAGGGGCGCGAGTTCGGTGGCGTCCGCCTCCGGTGGAGGGGAGGTCTGGGCCAGGCTCGGGAGGATGTCGAACCAGGCACGGCCCGGTGGGGCTCCCTCGGTCTCGGGGCAGTCTCCGGTGACCGTGAGCCAGCCCTGTTCGCGCAGTTGGTGCCGGGCTGTGTCGAAGAGACTGGACTTGCCGATGCCGGCCTCGCCGGACACCAGAACAATGCGGGCCCGGCCGGTGCGGGCGCCGGCCGCCGCGGCCGCCATCGAGTCGAGTTCGGCTCGGCGGCCAAGGAGAGGACCTGGCAGTGGGTCGTCGGCGGCGGGACCCGTGGAAGGGCACGCCGCTTCGGTCGGCCGGTGGGGCTGGTCGGTGCCTGCGGGACGGGAAGGTTGGGGCGTCGCGGTGGCCTCTTCCTTCCACGGGGTGACGGCCGGAGGCGCGGACGCCACGGTCGCGGTGACGGACCCTCCCGAGGGGGCCGGCTCGGCTCCGCCGGTGGCCCGCTGCAGCAGGGGCAGGTCCTGGTGCAGCAGAGCGCGTTCCAGCGCTACCAGGGCGGGACCGGGTTCGATGCCCAGCTCCTCGTCGAGGACGTGCCGTGCCTCTCGCAGAGCGGCCAGGGCGTCCCCCTGCCGGTCACGGGCCCACAGGGCGAGCGCCAGCAGTCGCCAACCCTCCTCGTGGAGCGGCTCCTCGCGGGTCAGTGCGGTGGCCTCGGTGAGGGCCTGGGCGGGGCGATCGCACGCGAGGTGCGCGGCGGACAGGCGCTCCCGTGCGGTACGACGGATCTCCTCCAGACGGGTGCGCTCCCCCGCGGTCCAAGGCTCGTCGGCGAACTCGGCGTACGGCTGTCCACCCCAGGTGGCCAGGGCTCCCGTCAGCGCATGTGCGGCCTCGCGGGCGGGCATCCCCGCCCGCGAGGCGGCCGACACCCGCTCCTCGAAGACCCAGGCGTCCACAGCTTCCCGCTCCAGAACCAGCGCATATCCGTAGGGGGCGCTGACCAGGAGCCGAGCCGGCGTTCGCGGGGCCCGTCCCGGTTCGAGGGTTCGGCGCAGACGGGCGATGTAGGCATGAAGGGAGGCCTGCGCGCTCGGGGGGACGCGGGCCGGCCACAGCCTCTCGATCATCTGCTCCGTGGGCACGACCGCGCCACGAGCGAGCAGCAGCTGGACGAGGACCATGCGGGCGAGCCGGCCCCGCGTGTCGACCGCCCGGCCGTCGACCTCGACCCGGAACGGACCGAGCACCTTCATTGTGACCATGACAAGCACATCGTAAGGGGCGCCCCGTACCCCAACCGCCGCAGGTCAGTGGTGCGGGGAGCGCAGGACCGCCCAGAGGGCGACCTGCGTCGGCGCACGAAGCGGGGCCGGCGGGTTCGCTCCCGATGCGGGTGCGGGTGCGTGGTGGTGGAGCGGTGCGGTGGCAGTGGGCGTCACGCCGGCCCACCGCCTCGGACGGACCCCGGTGGGCCTCGAAGGGAGAGCCTTGAGCAAGGAGAACGGCGGGGGCAGGAGACGGGGCAGGGGCACGCTCAGCTCCGCTCCGCCAGGGCGCGGAAGCGGTCCCACTCGACCTTCGGGCGCTCCAAGCCACGCCGGGTGAGGTAGCGGTCGGTGGCCCGCTTGGCCTGCCGCAGGACCCGCAGGGCGTCCTTCGGGCCGCCTGACCCCATGGGTTCGATCACCGTGGTGGGAACGAGCAGCCAGCCGTCCGGGGTGGGGCACAGGACACCACGGACGAGGGCGTTGTACATGTGGTCGAGGTGCTCGTCGTGACGGTGGACCAGCAGCCCGGCGGGTCCCGGCTCCACCGGGCAGTCCGCCGGCACCTCGACCAGGTACCCCTCCGGTGTGGGCCGCGGCCGGGTACGGGCCAACACCGGCGCGCCCGAAGCGTCACGGCCCGTCAGCACCGCCGTGGGCAGGCTCGCCAGCTGCGCGGCCCCCGGCAGAGCCGACGGCACGGGTCCGCGCGGGGACGGCCCGGGCGCGGGCAGTGCGTCCAGCGGGGGCCTGACGTGGACTTCCTCCGGCTCGACGGTGATGAGCAGCCGCAGGTAGTACCAGGACATCAGCGGCCTCATGGGACGCGAAAGGTAGGCGCGGCTGTGGGGTTGCCGTTCGAACAGGCGGCGCCAGTACTCCTCGGCGCCCTGGGGGCCGGCCATGATCAGGTCGGGGCATCGGGCCCGGCCCCGTACGAAGATCTGCGGGGCGGGGTCCAGACCGGACCCCGTGGGGTCGGAGAAGAGCAGCGCGACCCTGCCGTCGCGTCGTACGTTCAGCGCCTTCTGCGCGAACGCGAGCGAGGTCGTCAACAGGATCGTCCCGTCCTCGCGGCATTCGGCCGCCGTGGGCCACGCGGCGGGTGCCCCGCTCTTGCCCAGAGTGGCGAACTCGCAGGTGCGATAGGCGTCCAGGGCCCGGCGAGGAGCGGTATCGAGCACGGTCACGACGCTCCCCCGGCCCCGAATGAAGAGTCCGCTTCGCGGCAGGCGGAAGCGAGCCGGAGCCCGGCCGGCGCCACATGGACCGTGTCGTGCAACGGTGGCGATGGCGGTGACGCGGATACGGGTGCGGACGAGGTGCCACACGGGATGACGGACTGGCTCGCGACCGCGGCTCGGAGGCCACGGGCAACACGGAAGGACGGCACGTTCGGGTTCCTCTTGGATCAGGGGGGATGGTGCGAGCCCTACGGTGCCGGTCCGGCCTTGGCACCGACTTGCCGGCCACTTGCCACCGACTCCGGACCCGCACCCCCTCACCCCACCTTCCAAAAGCCCTCAGGGCGCACACCGGACCCGCCCTACGCACCGCCCGGCAGAAGCCATTACGCGTCGTCAGAGGGGTTCCACGATTCCCGACCCACGGCGGCAGTCGAATCACCTCCGAGGAAGTCGACCACCACGCCCGAACACGCCACCTACACACCCGGGAGCCGCCGCCAGGTCACCCTGGGCCCACGCGCCACCGGCCCCGGAAGAAGCGACCATCCACACGGCCAGTCCTCGCCGTCCGCCGAGCCGACGAGGCGCAGCACAGGGGCTGTCGGGGTGTGGGTGGCTGGTGCTGCCCAAGACCACGGCCGCCCTGTTGGCGTCCCGGCCGGAGAACGCCACCGCGATCACGGTGCCCTCCCTCGCCCCGGGCGCAGACGCGGCGAGGGCGTTCCTGTTCGGCAAGAACACCCGATCGAAGATCTCCGGCTGGACGCAGAAAGTCCTGGCCGACCAGCCCCTGTGCAAGGCCAAGGGAGGATCGGCCGTGCGGTTGCTTGCCCTGGTCCTGGCCACGCGAACCGACGCCGGCGGCCTGCTGGGCGCGGGGGCCGGTGTGCGGGTCAGTGCCCTGAACTGCATCCGGCCGGTGAGAGAAGCGGCCGTGAGCCCCTTGCCTTGCCCCGCCGGGGCAGGCAAGGAGCCGTCGTGCGCATGCCGAACTTCACCAGCCGTCTGAGCCTGGAGGACGAGGTCCTCGTCATCACCGTCCACGACCCCGTCACCACCGACCAACGCGCAGCCCTCACCGACGACCTGCACACCCTGATCACCTCACACGCGCCCGCGGGCGTCGTCATCAGCCTCACCCCGCGGGCCGGAACCACCCCGGCCGCCTCCGTGGTCCTGCGGCTGTCCCAGCACTGCGCCCGGGCCGGGCTTCCCCTGGCAGTGGCCACTCCCGCCCCGGCGGTCCGTCGTCTGATCAACGCCAACCAGCCGTCCCTGCCCGTCCACGGCCACACCGACGACGCTCTCCAGGCCGCACGACACCGCCGTCACTGAAAGCCCCGCCGGGCCCGAGCCCGGCCGGCGGCTGCAGGCCGGCATCCAGGGCATGTTCCGCGCGAGACGCCGCGAGGGCCGGCTGCGCGCCTGAGCCCTGGTGGCGCAGTCAGAAGGTCGCGTTGGTGTGCGTGTTCTGTGTGACGCCAATGGTGTCGCAGCGCACCTCGGTGGGCCGGTCGCAGCGTGGGGCGTTGTTCCGACTCGCCGCGGAGCGACAGCACGCCGAGACCTGCCCGCTCAACCTCGTGGAAGTCCTGCAGACGATCGCGCACGGCTCGCAGGGCGTGGCCGTGGTGGAGGGCAACGAGCTCCACCTGGTCCTCCCCGGCGACCTGACCGGTCTCGGCGCCCCGACCCCGGCCGATGCGGGTCCGGCCGATGTCGGGGACCGGTTCGGCCTGGACGTCGTCACCGTGCGGCCTCTGTTGCCGCCGCTGATCAACAGCGCCGTCGTCATCGCCCGCTTCCTGCACCACCACGACCACGACCCCGATGTCGTGGCCCAGTTCAAGGTCCGGCGGCCCGGGCAGGCCCGTGCGGTGAGCTGGGGCGAGTTCTGCCACGGCCCCACCCCTGGCGATCATGCCCGCTTGTACGAGCGGCTGACCGGCGGGGCGAGGCCGGACCATCCCGTGGCCGTCTACGGCCGTATCACCGCGGTCCAGCGGGACCGTCAGGGCAGGCCCGTCGTCCGGCTCGCCGACGGGCACGGCTACAGCGTGCGGATCCGCTCCGACCACGCACCCCTGCTCGACCGGCTCACCGCGGGCGCCTTCGTCCTGGCCGTCGGCATGTGGAAGGTATGGACACCCGACCGCGGCCGGCCCGAGCTACAGCTGTTCGCCGAGGAGCACTGGCAGCTGGCCCACTGGACCTACGACGACACCACCGGCAGGTGCGGCCCACCCGCGTACCCAAAGCCTCTGTCCCTGTCCCAGCGCACCCTGCGCCAGGCCCGGACCGCCGCGGCCGCCCCGCGGCCCGGCAGACGCCCCGAGCCGACGCCTGCCAGCCCGCCGCCGCCCGCACTTCCCATGCCGACGACACCGCCACCTGCTGTCCCGCCGGCGCCGGCGCCGGCCCGCGCGACCGCGCCGGTGCCTGCGCCCTCCTCACCTGCGCGGCCGGACCCGGTGACACCGGCCGCAGTCCCGCTGCCCGCCAAGCCGTCGCTGCCGCCACGGCCGATGTCCCCGCCCGAGCCCCCGGCCCCGGCTGAACCCCATCGGCGGAGGAAGTGGTGGCCGTTCGGCCGGCGCACCTGAACACGGCCGATCAGGAATGGGGCCTGCGGTGCCGACCCGTGGCCTTGGGCAGTACGGCGTCCGTGGGACCCGGCGTGCGCTCGGCTTCCTCGTTGAGGTTCATGAGGTGGCGCTGGGCGGCGGCGTAGTGATCCACGAGCACGGTGGGGGCCCGGTAGCCGTCCCAGCACCAGCAAACGGAACCTGACACGGACGAGCAGCCGCCCGCCGTCCCGCTGACAGGGCTACCCGCTCGGGCAGTGGATCGCCGACAACCGGCGCTTCCACGCCCGCGGAGACCTCGACGAGGCTCGCATCGCGCAGTTGGAGAAGCTGGGCATGGTCTGGTCGCACTACGACGTCGCCTGGGAAGACGGCCGCGCGGCCGCGCGAGGATGGGCGGAGGCGAGCGGGCACCTCCTGGCCCCGACCGAGGCCACACACCAGGGGTACCGGGTGGGGATCTGGCTCAAGAACGCGCGAGCCGCCGCCCGCAACGCCACCGAGAACGAACGACGGCGGGCCGAGGGCCTGCCCGTGGAATCCTCCACCGGAGTGTTGACGGAAGCGCGCCGCGAACAGCTGGACGACATCGACCCGTCCTGGTGCCCGGCCTGGGCAATCGAATGGCAGCGCGCCTTCCACCTCGTCCGACTCCACCTGGAGGGCGGGGGCGAGCTGCCGGTGGGGCCGGGAGTGGTGGTGCACCAGGGCGAGGACCTCGGACGGTGGATCCGGGCGCAGCGGTTGGGCTGGGACAGGCTCAGCACCGTGCAGCAGTGGATGTGCGGGCAGATCCTCGGGATCGAACCCGCGGCCGAAGAAGAGAAGCCGGCCCCACGCCGTACGCAGGCCGACAAGTGGGCGGTGAACTTCGAGGCCGCCCGGCAGTTCTTCGAGCGTGAAGGGCACCTGCGGGTGCCGAGGAAGCACGTCGAACGGCTCGTCGTCGGCCAGGCCCAGGAGGAGCGGGAACTCCGGCTCGGAGCCTGGATCGGGAACCAACGCAGCCGGGCCGCGACCCTGACCCCGGAACGCATGGAGCAGCTGTCCGCGATCGGGATGAGGTGGGCGTGATGGGCATTGTCGTCACCGAGTGGGACGCGAGGGGTGTCCTGGCTGCTGTGGAACGGTTCCCGTGGACCCTGGCGTCGCCCGGCTCCCGGTGTGTGCCACTGGCGATGTCGCCATGGGGAGCGATTGCGCACTGGCTCGCTGATTGAGGGCAAGTCGCGTGTGGAACAGAAAACGGAGATGGCGATCTGCACCCGGGCATCAGGAGAAAGTCCGGCAGGTGGCGCGAGATTTTTACTGCCATTAAATGACACTATGCAGCCGATCTACAATTCCTTCAAACTCGACACATCGGCGACTCCTGAAATATCAAAAACTCTTTCACCGTTCATGACTTCAGACACCCCGAAAAGATCTCGAAGGAGTGGACGCCAGAGACCGGAGGTACGACATTTGACAAAAGTTGCAGAAATGTATTCGCGATGAAAACCGCCATCAAGGTCAATTTTACAACACTCCGGAATTGCGTTTTAATTACGCACACAAAACCTTGGAGAGGGTTTCTCGCATGCACAACAGAAAGGGCGTTTCGGGCAAATGGAACCAATGAGGCTCGAAGGCGGCCGAGTTGCACCGGTGGCCGTTGTGGGTGCGTCATGCCGGTTGCCCGGTGGGGTGGACTCGCTGAGCGGATTATGGCGGCTGCTGAAGGAGGGCCGGGAGACTGTCGGGAGCGTTCCGAAGGAACGCTGGGACGTCGATGAGATAGCTGCGGGGCTTCCGGACGGAGTGGCGAGAAGGATTCGGCACGGCGGCTACCTGGAAGAAGATCTGGGAGCCTTCGATTGCGAGGCCTTCGGGGTCTCCCGCTCGGAGGCGAAGTGGCTGGATCCGCAGCATCGTTTGTTACTGATGGTCTCCTGGGAAGCGATCGAGAACGCAGGAATCGCTTTGGATCGTCTTCGCGGCTCGCAGACCGGAGTGTTCGCAGGGATGTACACGCCCGACAACTACCTGCGTGGTCACCGCAGGCCGCAGGATTCCGAAGCCTACTGGTACTCCGGTGGAATCCACGGGGTAGGTGTGGGTCGAGTTTCCTATCTCTTGGACTTTCACGGTCCTTCCCTCGCGGTGGACACGGCTTGCTCGTCGTCGCTTGTCGCGGTGCATCTGGCCTGCCAGGCGCTGCGGGCGGGCGAGTGTCGGGCAGCGCTGGCCGCAGGGGTTTCGGCGGGACTGGGGCCGGAGGTGATGGTTGCCGCTTCCCGATGGGACATGCTTTCCCCCTCTGGACGCTGTCACCCGTTCAGTTCGGACGCCGACGGCTACCTGCGGGCCGAGGGTTGTGGCGTGGTCGTCTTGAAGCTCTTGGAGGACGCGCTTCGGGACGGGGACCGAGTCCTGGCGGTACTGCGGGGGTCGGCCGTCAATCAGGATGGCCAGTCGGTGCGGCTGACCGCGCCTTCCTCCGAGGCCCAGGCCGCCGTGTTCACCGAGGCCCTGCGCGTCTCCGGAGTGGACCCGATGCAGGTCGGCATGATCGAGGCTCACGGTGCAGGAACACCGGTCGGTGATCCGCTGGAGTTCGCCGCGACGGACAATGTCTACGGCATCGGCCCGCAGCCATGTGCACTGGGGTCGATCAAGAGCAACATCGGTCATACCGAACCGGCCTCCGGAGTGGTGGGGCTTCTGAAGGTGATCGCCAGTGTGCGGCACGGGCAGGTGCCCGCGACGTTGCACTTCAAGGACTGGAATCCGCAGATCGACGCGTCGGGTTCCCGGTTGTTCGTTCCGACCTCGTTGCAGCCCTGGCCCGTTGTCGGAGGACCGCGTATCGCGGCGGTGTCCTCCTACGGGGTAGGCGGGACCAACGCCCACGTGATCGTCGAGCAGGCTCCCAATCGTGTGTCCGCTGCCAGGGAGGTCGATGCCTCCCAGGAGACCGGCCGATGGACGTTTTTGTTCAGTGCCGGCTCCGAACCGGCGCTCAAGCGCACCGTGGAGCGCATCGCCGGATGGTTGGAGTCGGACGGTCGTGCCACGCCCTTGACCGATGTCGCCCACACGTTGGCGGTGCGCCGCTCTCACGGTCCCAGCAGGGCGGCCGTGGTCGCGGAGTCGAGGGCGCAGCTCGTCTCGCGGCTCCGTGCCTGTGCGGCGGGGGAGGCGGAGGCGGGTATCGCCGTGGGCACGGTGGTGCCGACCGGGCCCGGGCCGGTGTTCGTGTTCTCCGGCCATGGCTCGCAGTGGGCGGGCATGACCCAGCGACTTCTCGACCGGGATCCTGCCTTCACGGCCGTCGTCGACGAGCTGGAGCCGCTCATCCTTGACGAGGGTGGGTTCTCTCTGCGACAGGTTCTCTCGGCCTCCACATTGGCCACGAGCGTGGGGGTTGTGCAGCCCGTGTTGTTCGCGGTGCAGCTGGGACTCACTGCGATGTGGAAGGCAGCAGGCGTGGAACCGAGCGCCGTGATCGGTCACTCCATGGGTGAGGTGGCCGCCGCCGTCGTCAGTGGAGCACTCGGCCTCGACGACGGTGTGAAGGTCATCTGCCGCCGTGCGCGGCTTTTGACCCGGGTGCGGGGAGGCGCGATGGCAGCGGCGCGCGTTCCGGCCGCCGAGGTCGAGTCCATTCTCATCGCCGAGGCTGCCGACTCTGTCGAGATCGCCGTCGTCGCCGCTCCGGACAACACCGTGATCTCTGGCGATGCCCTGCAGGTGGACGCGATCGTGAAGCGATGGGAGCATGCCGGGATTCCGGTGGCTCGGGTGCAGGTGGACGTGGCGTCCCACTCCCCGCAGATGGATCCCATCCTTGACGAGCTTCGTGCGGTGCTGGCGGACATCCGCCCGCTCGAACCCCGCTGCCGCTTCTACTCGACGGTGACCGACGATCCGCGGGCCGAGGCGGTTCTCGGGGCGGACTACTGGGTCGCCAACCAGCGGCGGCGCGTCAGGTTCTCCGCAGCCGTGGAGGCCGCGGCGGCAGACGGCCACACGCAGTTCGTGGAGATCAGCGCTCACCCCTTCCTCACCCGTGCCATACCGGCCACTCTGGGTGCGGGGCAGGCAGCCGTGGTGCCCAGCCTCCTCCGCGACGGCGACGAGCTCTTGGACTTCGCCACCCATGTCGGTGCCGCGCATACCGTCGGAATCCCGGTGCCGTGGGAGAGCCTCTACGCCACCGGGAAACTCGCCGACGTCCCCGGCACCAGCTGGACCATGGAACACCACTGGGTCGCCCCCAGTAACCTCGTGGCGCACCAGAGCGTCGACGAGGCGGACGCCCACGGTGGTCACCCCCTCTTGGGCGCGGCGGTGAGCGATCCCGACCGCGCCGGCCGCAAACTCTGGCAGGCCCAGTTGACTCACCAGCTGACCTCATGGCTCGCCGAGCACAAAGCCGGTGGCATGTCGGTCATGCCCGGCGCGGCCTGGTGCGAAATGGCCCTCGCCGCGGCCGCCCAGACCCTTGCCCCCTCCGCAGGCGGCGTCCGTGTGCAGGATGTGAGCTTCGACTCTCTGCTCGTCCTGACTCCGGACCGGCCACCACATCTGCACGCGCAGACAGTCCTCGATCACTCCAGCGCGGCGTTCGAAGTCGCTTCTCAGGGCGGGGAAGGCAAGGAGGTGCACAGCCGCGCCGTTCTGGCTCCGGCCGCGGAACTCCCTCCACCCATGCCCCTGGACACATCCGAGCTCGACCGGAGGTTCCCGGTGGTCCTCGACGTCGAGGAACTTCGTCGGGCCTGGCGGACCACCTGCTCGGTGTCCTTCGGCCCTGCCTTTCGCGCCATACGCTCCCTTGCGCTGCAGGACGGCCCGGCCGCTCCGGATGCTCTCGCCTGCCTGACACTTCCGGACTCCGTACGCGCCGACACCGCCCGGTTCGCCTGGCATCCAGTCCTGCTCGACGGCTGCCTGCAGTCACTGCTGGCCCTGTGGACCTCTCTCGCCGACCTCCCCGAAGGACGAGCGTTGCCGCAAGGTATCGGGGAGTTGCAGACCTACGGCGACACCTCCAGGGGCACCTACGCTCTCGTGAAGGCTCACAGCGTCGACAGTCGGCAGGTGATCGGATCGATCCACCTCTACGACCCCGAGGGCCTGGTCGTCGCACGCGCAGAGCGTGTTCGGTTCACGCACGTCCCCACACACACCACCCCCGCAAGCCGTCTGAAGAAGTACCTCAACGGTGTGCGCTGGGAGGCCCGGCCGCTCGAAGCCGCGTCACGCTCCGGCACCCAGTGGCTTGTGCTGACGGAGGGCGAGCCACCTGCATGGCACCGGGAACTCCTTGACGATCTCGCCCGGCAGAGCACCGTGAGCCAACTTCCCGTCTCGCTCGACACCGACTCGTCAAGCCTCGACGACACACTGACGCGTGCCCTCGCCGCCTCCCCGACTTTGACCGATGTCCTGATCATGCCGACGGCCACAGTGCGCACCGGCGGCATCCCAGAGACAGCGCGCCAGCGCGTCGCCCGCGCGCTCACGGTGATCGGCTGCCTGGCCCGGCACGATCGAGGCGTTCGTCCACGGATCCTGGCCTGCAACGGCCACAGCATCGCGCAAGCGCAGAACGTGGACCTGTCGCAGTCGGGCATCAGCGGTCTCCTGCGCGTCGCCGCCTACGAACATCCCGACCTCCGCCCGGCCCTCTGCGACACCGACACCCTCACACCGGTCGGAGACATCGTCCGGCAACTCCTCGCCGACGACCCCGAGGACCTGGTGGCATGGCGTGCCGGAACCCGTCACGTGGCCCGTCTCACCGCGACTCCGCTGACCCCGGCCGACATCCGTACGGCCCCGTGCCATCCGGCCGAAACGAGCCTCGTCGCCGATGGAAGCCGCCTGGAGCGTCTGCCCGAGACGCCGGCCGACGCGGACCTGCTACCCATCGTCGTCTCCGCGATCCGTCCCGGCGACCCGCACACCGCACTCGACACCGTCGCCGGCACGGCTCACGGCCCTGACGGGCAACCGCGCGTGGTCGCCACGTTCATGCCCCCCGGCCCGCCGCGCAGCCGCATCACCGCCGACCCGCAATGGACCGTGCACGTTCCCGGCATCACCGCCACGGCCGCAGCGGCATCGCTGCTTCCGTATCTGCACGCCCACCTCACCGTGCATCACCTCTCCCGCATCACACCCGATGAGCACGTGCTGCTGCTCGGCCCCCTCACACCCATCGCGACCGCGATACGCAACACCGCCGAGGCAGCAGGCGCGATCGTCGGTCACCAGCACTCGACGCGGACCGGCACCCGGATCCAGGACCCTGCCACAGGGTGGGACGTCGTGATCGATCTCCACACCGGATCAGGACCCTCGCTCCCAGACTCGCTGCGCCTTGCCGCGGGCGGCCGCTACCTCTCCGCCCCCGGCAGTACAGAACGGACGTTCCCGGCAGGAGCCAACACCCTTTCATGCCGTCCGGACGTCGCCGCGTTCACGCAACGTGATCCCGCAGGGGCGATGGAAGCTCTCGTCCGGATCGCCGCAGCCCTCACCGAAGGAAGACTGCCACTCCTGCCCCACAGGGTCGCCGAGATCCCCGAAGACCTCGACACCACAGATCCACACGACAACCTCGTCCTGCGCTGGCCCGACCGACCACTACCGGCAGCCCTGCCCGTCGACCCGGCCACGCTCGTCCGCCACGACGGCGCGTACCTCGTCACAGGCGGCCTGGGCGGGCTCGGATTGGAAATCGCCCGCTGGCTCGCCCGCCGCGGCGCAGGCACCGTCATCCTCAACAGCCGCTCCCATCCGACACCGGAAGCCACCGCACTCATCGAGGCCCTGCGACGCGACGGCTGCGCCGTCGAGGCGATCCCTGCGGACCTGGCCGAGCCAGGCACCGCCGAATCGCTCTGCGCCGCAGCCGAACACCATGGCCATACTCTGCGCGGCATCATCCACGCCGCCGCCGTCGTCGAAGACGCAGCCATCGTCAACACCAGCCCCGATCTACTTCAGCGCGTCTGGCACCCCAAGGCAACCGGCGCCTGGCTCCTGCACCAGGCGAGCAGAGCCCACGAGCTCGACTGGTTCGTCGCCTTCTCCTCCTTCGTCCCGCAGGCCGGCTCCCCGGGCCAGAGCGCCTACGCGGCGGCTTCCGCATGGCTCGACGAACTCGTCGCCCACAGAGCATCCACGGGACTGCCGGCACTTGGCATCAACTGGGGGGCCTGGGCCGAGGTCGGCATCGGCGCCCGCACGATCGGTGCCCGCGGATTCGACACGATCCCCCTGCACGACGCTTTCGAAGGGCTCGAATTGCTCCTCGGGCACAACCGCCCCCACAACGGCTTCGTCAGCATCGACCTGGCGCGATGGCTGGAGCCCTACCCCGACACCGCCGCCCTGCCCTTCTATTCCAGCCTGCTCACCCGAAGCGAACACCGGACGACGGCCGAAGGCCGCGACCCCCGGGTGGAAGCCATCCTGACGGCACCCCCGAACTTCCGCTCCGGCCCGCTCACCGAGTACCTCCTCCACCAAGCAGCCGAAGTGCTGCAATGCAGCCCCGACCGCCTCACACCCCACACCTCCTTCACCGCACTCGGCATGGACTCCATGAGCACCGTCCAGCTGCGCAACCGACTGCAGGCCGCGTTCGAGATCACCATCCCCCGAGTGATCCTGTGGACCAAACCCACCGTGACCGCCCTGCGCAGCTACCTCCTGGAACACCTGCCTACCGGCAACCGCGCCGCCCCCGACCCGACAGAACGGACAACCTGACCCCACCCCACGCCCACGAAAGAGCCCCCCATGACAACACGGGAAGCACTACTCGAAGGCGGCCCTGCCGACATCCCCCACCGCCACACCATCAGCGACGACGACCCCGATCGCATACGCGTACGACGCCTCGCCGGCTACGAGCACTACGAGTTCACCGGCACCTACCGCACGCAGGGACCCGAGCACCTGCCGGTCTACCGCTGGATCTACAGCACCCGCATCGCCGAGTAACAACCCGACCCACACCGAGAACCGCACGACCGACACGCGAGACCCCGACACCACAACGGAACCGGGGTCTCGCACCCCCACCACGCACCTCGCTCAACCTGCCCGCCACAAGCAGCCTCCGGAACAAAGCGGGCCTCGGCGTGACTGCACCGGCGCGCTTGACCACGCCCTCCCTGCCCGCCACCGCAAGGCCACCCACACCCGGCCCCGCCGACCCGCGCACCGACCAGCGACCACGGCCGGCCCGCGCCACCACCCGGGGCGGCCATCCCGGGCGCGGGTGGTCACGGACCCTGGTGCGGAGAAGGGTCCGCCGGGCGGAACGGGAGCGGGACGGCCGGATGCCAGGAGGGCGGGGCGTGGGTGAACACCGCGGTCACGCCGGTGAGTTCGAAAAGCCGGGCCAGGAGTGGTGGGAGCGTGCCGGCCAGGACCGGTCGGGGCCGTATGTCCAGCAGGGCGTTGAGGAAGGAACAGTCGGCGAAGGTGACGGCCGATACGTCCAGGACCAGGCCGTCGCCGCCTTCGGCGAGGGCGGCCTTGAGGACGGGTACCGCGTCGATGTCGAAGTCACCCGACAGTCGGGCCCAGACCGTCCCGTCCGGCCGCCGGCCGGGTTCGACCTCGACCCACGCGTACGCCTGTGGGGACGGGAACAGACCGGCACTCACCGGCATCGGAACTCCACGCATCGTGCCTGCCATCCCCGTCGAAGAAGGCCCTCCCCTCCCGCGAGCGACAGGAGGGAAGCACACGGCCACGACGGCCATGTGAATCGAGGAAGTCCGGGCCCGGGACACCCCCACCCACGCGAAGAGGAGGGGACGCTGCAGCACGGGTCACACCAACGGCACTCCCCGGAGCCTAGCCACACAGCGAAACGTCCACCCCGCCGACACCCGGCCCACCACACCCACGAGCGACCCCGAAACCTTCTATATCAGGTGAAAACGTCCTGGCATACCCGCCCGGCAAAGCCGCTGTTCCGTCAGACGAGACGGAGCACCGCGGTGACGGTCTTGCCTTCGGGACCGGTCTCGACACCGACGTGCTCGGAAAGACGCGTGACGAGCGGCCACCCGAAACCACCCGGCCGATCCGGGCCGCCCTCACGCAGGATGGGAAGGTCCGGGTTCGCGTCGGTCACGGACAGCCGAAGGACGTCACCGTCGACCCGGGCGTGGAAGGCCCGGATACCGCCGCCGTGCCGGACCGCATTGGTCGCCAACTCCGAAGCCACCAACATCACATCCGCGGCGACCACCGTGTCCAGATCGATCCCTGCGGCCACCAGCACCTCACCCACACGCCGCCGCGCCCCGGCCGCTGTCACCGCCACCAGTCCCACCCCCCCACCGTGAAATCGACCCCGACCGCGGCTGGCCGCACCGGACGTTCTGGAGCCCGACCCTCGCCCGGGCACGCCCGACCCACACCCGAACCGCCTGCCCGAGACCCCCGACGCCACACCCCACCCGGACTCAGGACCGGGACGGAAGAACCCGGGCGCAGGAGGAGGGAGTGAGGGGGGTGGGGCGGTCCCGGTGGCTCTTCTTCTTGAACCGCGGGTAGCCGACCTTGCGCCCGGCTCGGAGGCGACGGAGGGAGTCGAGCCAGCTATTCCACGCCCGGTCCGCGTCGATGAACGCCGGCTGGAAGGCGTGGGTGTCGACCTCGTGCCACCACGGACACGGCCGCTCCGGGCCGAACGCCCCCTCCGGTAGCCGCCCGTCGCCCCGGGAGTCGCCCTTGAGCTCGTTGAGGTGCTTCCGGATCTGCGGCTTCGACTGGACGGGGACCTTCGCCCGCCGCCGCGCCTCCGCTTCCTCAACGCCCTCGACCCCGCTTTCCACAGCCGCCGCCTGTACGGCGCTGCTTCGGCTCATGCCGGACCTGCACAAGCGAGCGTCCCGACGACGCTGCTCCCGCTGATCACGGGCTCTGCGGAACGGCGCACGCGCGGCTCTGAGCCCCTCACCCGGGCCCGGCCGTCACTGAGGATTCACGCCCCGCGCACGGGGCTCTCACGGCTGTACAGCAGCGTTCCGGGGCAGCCGGCTCGGCAATGGTCCCCGCGGGCGAGTGCAGGTCCTGTCCGGCCGGAGTGGCGAGGGTCGTGTCGAGCCGGCCTGTGGTGGTGGCCCCCGCTGATCGAGACCTGCCTCCTGCCCCGGCTATCGCGGGGAAGGAGGTGTCGGCGGCGAAGGGAGGCTTGCCCACGGGGTCTGACCAGCCACGACGTCCATGATCGAAAAAGTGGGGGTCCCACTCACGGTCACACCCTCGGTCCCCCGCCTCATCCCCCGTGCAAGCAACCCTCCAGCCCCCTCACGGTGCAACCCTCCCGACCGCCGATGCCGGGCCGGGAAGCCGCGGGTGCGCCGGGACACGCTAGTTGTCACCTGGACACGGTTTCTGTCACCGCGAGCGCCAGCAAGGGGCGAGCAGAAAACCCCGGCCTCCACTCCTCCGCCCGGCTACTGTGCTGCTGGCAGATCGTCCGACCGACGAGGAGGCTGAGTCGTGCTGACCACTACGCATCCCCCGTAGGTACCTCTGGAAAGCCCAGAGGGCCCTACGGAGGCTCTCGATGTCCCGAACCGTACGCACGACTCCCAGGCGACTCCGCGTCCAAGACGACGCTTCGGAGTCCATGTCCCTGTACGACCTGCGCTACACGCACTGTGAACTGGACCAGGCCGCCCGCGAAGGCCGTCGCCCTGTCCCGACGAAGACACTGCGCCAGATCACCTCCTGGCAGCGGATGGTGCTCGACTGCAGAGAAGGCTCGTTCTCGACCGAGATCGCCACAGCTGAACGCCGGGCTCGGCTCCAGGGTCGACTCGAGGCTCAGCGGATCCGCGGACTGCACCACTCCGGCCACGACCTTGACGGCGCAGATATCCCTCCGGTACGCCACCGTCACGACGGGCTCTGGAACGCTTGGTAGACACGACGCCCAGACTGACCGGCATGGGCGAGCACAAAAGTGTCTACGGCAGGTCGGCCAAGGGGCTTGCGCCTTCCTGTCCTCATACGTGATCGCTCATCGCCACCAGGCTGCCCACGAAACTGCGGTCAGAGCCAATTTCAGAGATCGCCATCAAGCGCAGGCCCGCAGCTCCCTCGGCTCCGCCAACGGCCCACTGCTTCCCACCTGGTAGAGCCCCAGCAGCCGGCCCCCGGCCACCAGCCGGCCGCACAACGCGCAGGACCGGCCGGTGAGCTGGTAGGCGGTGAGGCGGGCCAGGTGCTCCGGAGCGAGGCGGGGCGGCTCGGGACGGGGGCCGGTGACGGCCAGGAGAGCCCCGTGCAGCTCGGACGTGGGAGTCAGGGGCCGGCGCTGCGAGCAGAGCCAGTACGGGCCGGGCGGAGTGTGCCGGACTTCGGCGGGGGTCGTGATGTAGGTGGACTCCCCGAACGTCTCCGCCTGCGGGGGCCATTGGTGGTCGGCGGTGGTCCGGGCAGGGACCAGGAACGTCATCACCCCGCCTTCGACGATGATGGGGCCGCACTGGTCGCGGAGGTGATCACGGACCTCTGCGCCGAGGGAGCGGGGCATACGGACGGCGTCCCAGGTCCGGCCGGCGGGGGTCAAAGTGCTGCTCGGGTCGGTGCGCTCGGCCACGGGTGCCCCTTCGTGCTCGTCACGATCGTGCCGCGATGATCCCGCCGCCCCCGGGGCGGTCCCAGGGACGGAACGTCCCACTTTCCGGCCCTACTTCGCGGGCTGCGCAGTCGGCCGTCAGGTTTGCGAACCAGGCGGCGCCGCACACTCGTTGGGTTGCTCGTGCTGGCGGGTGTGCGGCTGTGTTCGATCTGGGTGTCACCGGTGAACGTGCGGGCGACCACCGGGATCAGGGGGTGCCATCCGCACTCTCCCTACGATCCCGGTCGAGGGAACGCCGAAACTCACGGAAGGCAGATATCAGGTCCGGGAGTTGGCGCAGGATCGAGGCGGCAAATGTGATCAGAAGCCCTACGAGCCCAAAGGTAGAAATGATCACGCTGGTGGCGGCATCCATGGGAAAGAGCATGGGTCCGGCCTCTGACCAGTGCAAACAGACAGCGCGACAAGATCCACATCTGCAATTCGGGAGATTCCCGATCAATCGGATATCAGACCCTGTTGAGCGCTACCCGCCTTGACCAGCAGGTCTCTTCAGGCAACTACACCATACGCCCACGGGCGAATGACATAAGGGCCGCGACCCTACTTTCTTAAACATCGTTCCATCTTCGACTCAAATCATTCCCTGCTTGACTGAAATAGCCCTCTTTCAAAGAATGAGACGAGAAAAGTGCCTAGATGATGCCGAGGAACGCGGCGAGGCCGCGCAGGCCCGGCGGGCGGCGGGGGCCCGCCCACAGGTCGGCGACGATGGCGACCGCGAGGGTGTGATGGCGCATCCACCCCGGGGCGACCCTCCGCAGCCGCTCAAGGGCTCGTACCGCTCCCTCGGCGTCCCCGATGTCCGTGTGCGCGCGGGCCACATCGAGGAGCAGCCAGGTGCGCCACGACGGCGGGACCGACCCGCTCAGCCGCAGGCCCCGCGCGAGCGACAACGCTTCTTCGGGGCGTTCGTGCTGCACGGCCAGGCGGACGCGCTCGATACGGACCGAGGACGGCGAGAACACCGACACCAACCGAGGGTCGGTCGGCGGTGGGAGCTTGGCGAGGCGGGCCGCGGCCTTCTCCGCCGTGCCCATCATCTCCTTGGCCGTGGCGTAGTCGTCGCTGCGGGCGTAGGACGTGGCGGCGGACATGACCAGGCCGCCCCACACGCGTAGGCCCTCCGCGCTCCGGCCGTGCTCGCGCTCCACCACATCCGCCGCGTGCACCGCCAGCTCCCGGGCGTCGTCCAAGCGGGCTTGGCGCTGGTAGGCCCATGCCACGGAGGTGGAGACCATTCCGGGCAGGAGGGGGTCCGAGGACTCCCCCGCCGCCGCGTAGGCGCGCTCCAGAGCGCTCAGGGCGAGGTCGGTCTTGCCGAGGCGGATCGCCAGGTGGCCCGCAAGCTGGAGAGCCTTGCCGAGGGCGGCTTGCCCGGCCGCGCGCTGGTCGGCCGTCCCGGCGGCGGCCAGCAGACGGGTATCCGCGACGATCCCCGGCAGGACCTCCATCAGCCGACCGAACGCGGCATCGTGGTAGAGCGTCCACGCGTCCGCCAACTCCGCGCGCACCAGAGGCAGGGACAAGAGCTCGGCGGCGGCCGGCTCCGCCGGCGGCACCCACAGCGGGGGCATGATCGCCCTACGGACCGCCACGAGCTGCGGAGGCTCAGCGTCCCCGCTGGACGGGACCGCAGGGGGATCCCCGAGGAGGGCCGTCAGCTCCACCCCCAGACCACCCGCCAGGGAATGCAGGGTGGGAAGCCGGGCGGAGTGCTTGCGCCGCTGCTCCAACTTGCGGATCACATCGGCGCTTACACCGGACTTCTCCGCCAGGCCCTCTTGAGTCAGCGCCGCAGCCGGCCCAGCCGCTCCCCCACATGCTCCGCACCCATACCCCCGAACCTAGCCCCGAGCAGGCCCGCTTGGGGACGGACCAGCACACCCGCCCTACCCGACCCCACCCCCGCCCCCGCAGGCCCCGGCGGCCCGGCCCGGCCCGGCCCGGCCCGGGGCCGGGCCGGGCGGGTGAGACAGCCGGCCGGGGCACGGTGGTCTCCTACGGGCCGGTAGAACGTGTCCGGCGGGTCACACGGCCGACTTCACCCTCAGCAACCTTCCAGGACACCCTTTACTGCGTCATGGAAGTCGTGCCGCAGCGACCTGATCTGATTCCACCAGCGCTCTCGGTCTTCCAGTGAGGGAGATCTTCCCAACTGGAAGGTAACGGCCGGTACCCGGCACGCCACGAGAATTCTGACCGCCAGGTGGTAAATCTCTTCAGGCCCTACCGCTTCGATAGAGTGCACACTCTCGTGAACCTCATCAAAAGCGGACAGAACATCTTCAACAATAGGATCGGGAGCCAAGAGGGTTCGCCGAAACTGCGCCAACGAGTTCTGCAGAAGCCTGTACTCGGCACGACGCGCTTCAGCCAGCCAACGCGCGCGCTCCGCCTCCTCCTGCTTGCGCACAAGTTCCATGGCATTGCGGTGGCCGGCCTCTGCCGCTTCCAATACGTTGCGGTGGTTGGCAGCGGCGACCTCCAAAGCAGTCCGGTGGGACGCCTCGACCTGACGTAGGGCGGTGTGCATCTGCCAGCGGCCCAAGAGCACGCTCACGGGGATCCCTGCGAGGGCCAGGATTGCGGCAACGCCCGTTGCATCCATGACAAGAATCATCGCTGATGCGATCCGTCCTCATGTGCAGTTGCCGGAACACCCCCTGTTTCGATTGCCGCGCCTACGCCTTGGCCGCTGGGTAAGCCCATGCCGGAGAGTCCGAGCGCCTGATCCGCCGGACAGACCCTAGGCGGTCAGAAAGTCGCCCACCCGCTCGATCACCTGCGCCTGCCACGCCTGCGACTGCGGATCGGCGTACCCGGGATCTTCGTGCACCGCGAAACCATGCTGCGCCCCCGCAAGCTCCAGGACTTCGACCGGGCCGCACACGACTCGGGCGTAGCGGCGGGTGGATTCGATGTCCACGAAGGTGTCCTTCGTGCCGTGGACGAACAACGTCGGGGCGCGGACCGCGGACAGGTACCGGTCCGGGTCGAGGAACAGCGCTTCGTTGTGCAGGGCGCGGCCCAGCTCGAACGGGCTGCGCTCCGTCCAGCCGCGGCCGTCGAGGTCGGCCGCGGCGGCCTCGGTGATGTACTCGCCGTCGTCGTAGTACGGGCGAGAGGTGATGTACCGCTCCCGGTAGTCCAACCTGGGGTTGAGGAGGACCAGGCGGCCCACGTCGTCCGGCCGGTACGCCGCATGCAGGGCCGCCGCCCCACCGGAGAACGACGCGGCGATCACGTGGACGGGACCGGCCGGGCCCGCCGAACCCCGCGCGCAATCCGACGCCGCACGGATGTCCGTCGCCACACCCGCGATCGTGATGTCCTCCGGACGCCCACCACTGCGCCCGTGCCCTCGGAGGTCGAACCGCAGCGTCCAGAGCCCGCGGGCGGCGAGGTCGTCCGCAAGGCGCCGGAAGAAGCCGCCCTCCTCGCGGGTGACACCGGCCCCGTGGACCAGGACCACGGCACCCGTCACCCACCCCGAGGGGATCGTGGCCGTGCCCGACAGAGACGTACCGTCCAGCGACCGGAACCGCAGCTCTTCATCCGTCATGGGCAGATCTTAGGGACCCGGGTACCCACCGCGACAGAACACCCCGGCCGCCGGGGTCCGCGGCCGGGTGTCCTGTAACAGCGAACCTTGACCGATTGCCACTGAAGGTGGACCACCGCACGGTTCGTGCCATCGAAGCTTGACCGGCCTGGTCAGGACGCCGCTGAGCGGTGTCAGACCCCTACTGGATAATCTGGCCATGCTGATTGCGACCAACGAGCGCGGCCACGTGACGAAGCGTCCGTCCAAGCCCGCCATCGGGACGATGCTGGCCAACCTGCGGCGGGGGAACGCCCACATGGTCCTGGAACGGGTGGACGAGGGACGGCCCGGTAGTTGGTACATCCAGGTCCTGCTGCGAGAGAACAACACCTACCAGCTGGAATACCGAGACGGCGTGGCTGAGCTGCACTACCAGACGCAGACGATCTCCCAGGAGAAGGTCCTTGGGGCGCTGCTCGGCTGGGTAGGAGCGAAGTCGGGCTGGCAGGACGGCTTCATGTGGAACAACATCGCGGAGCAGTTCGGCCCCAGCGAGCGTGAGACCCCAGAGCCGTCCGGCGGCGCGGAGTCGCCGACTGGTCCGGAACCGTCCTGACCAGGACGGTCAAGCTTCGATGGCACGAACCGTGCAGTGGTCCACCTTCAGTGGCAATCGGTCAAGGTTCGCCGTCACAGGACAACGGGACAGGCGGTCTTCGCCAACGATGGCGAGCATCCCCGCGAGGGGTCCGGCGAGGGCGCGGGCCCGCTCCGGATCCTGCGCCCGGATTCGCTGCCAGAGGGCGTGGGCGTTGCGGGCGGCATAGCGGAACGAGGCCCGCAGCAGGTGAACGGCCCGACCGGACCGCCGTCATCCGGCTGGTCGGCGAGTCCTCGCCGAGCAGAACGACGAATGGACCGATGCCCGCCGCTACATGGGCCGCGAACTCCTCGCCAAGACCCGCCTCCACCGGTCGACTCAGAAACCGACGTACCCGCCATCCCGACCGAACTCACCGCATAGCCTCAAACACGAGATCAACGAGTGGCCGTCGATACACCACTCCAGCGGACGTGACCGCAGGGAGCGGCCGGGGTGTGTTTGGCGGCCTCGGAGGGGGCTGCGAGACTGGCAGCATGGCGAAGAAGAAGCACCCGCAGCCGGCGGGGCCGGACGAAGAGCCGGTGAGCGCGGATCCGGCGGGTACGTACGAAGCGGGTGCGGGGCTTTCGCCTTCTGCTTCCGGGGAGTTGACGGACGCATCGGGGTGCCGGTGGACCAGGAAGCGGGGGCCGCTGGATGCGCGGCTGGTGAAGCGGCTGGTGCGCGGCGCCGACGAGATGATCCTCGGGGACGGTGCGGGCGAGGTGCTGCGGTCCGTCGCTCCGCAGGCGCGGGACGCGGAGTGGGAGCGGATCAAGGACCGGTTGGACTCGCCGGACCCCGGCACCTTCCAGGGGTACGAATTCACTGCCGAGGACGGTCGCACCCTGCTGTACGTCGAGGAATTCTGCTGAAGCTGAATGCGGCGGGGCCGGGGTCCGCAGCAGCGGACCCCTGTCCGCACGGCACGAGCCCAAGCTGTATGAGCCCGTAGGGGCGGCCCGGTGTACCGGGCCGCCCCTACGGCTTGTGCGGGTCGGTGGCGGGGGGGGGTGAAGGGGCCGCCCCCCGGGCGGGCGCGCGGCGTTAACGCCGGGGGGGGTGGGGGGGGAGGAGCGCCCCCACCCGGG